>PAEL01000099.1 GCA_002700775.1 Gammaproteobacteria bacterium
TCAAAATCAGAATTTAATAATTCATTATAATTTATTTTTGCTTCTGCTCCTCTATAACCATGCCGAATATCATACTTTTCAATATTTTTTCTTAAAGATTTTTGTGCAGCTTCTTGAAGCTTGCTATCTATAGTTGTAAATACATCATAACCTTGCGTATAAGCTTCTTTACCAAACCTTTCTTCCATTTGGGTTCGCGCCATTTCTGAAACATAAGGTGCTTTTAATTCAATACTTGCTGTGTTTAATCTTGCAGTCACTGGTTTCAAATAAGCTGTAATGTATGTATCTTGACTTATAAAATTATTTTCTAGCATTCTTTTTAAGACGTAATCTCTTCTTTGTAACGCCCTTTTTTCATTAGCTATGGGATTATATCTAGATGGTGCTTTTGGTAAGCCAGCTATCATTGCCATCTGGGCTAAACTTAATTCGGACAATCTTTTTCCATAATAAACTTGCGCAGCGGCAGCAACACCGTATGATCTGTGACCCAGATAAATTTTATTCATGTAAAGCTCAAAGATTCTTTCTTTGCTTAAATTATTTTCCATTTTATAGGCTAATAAAATTTCTCTTAATTTTCTAATTATCTTTTTTTCTCTAGACAAATAAAAATTTCTTGCTACCTGCATTGTTATTGTGCTTCCGCCTTGTGTTACTTTTCCAGTAGAAATGAAACTCTTAAAAGCTCTTAGTAAGCCAATATAATCAACACCGTTATGCCTATAAAATCTATTATCCTCTGCTGCAATAAATGCATTTTTTAAATCATTAGGTATTTCAGCATATGTGACCGGAATTCTCTTTTTTTCACCATATACAGCTATTAATTTTTTGTCTTGAGTATAAACTCTCATTGGAATTTGCATTCTCATATCTTGAATTTCTTCTACTGTGGGCAAGGTACTAGCTAATACTATATATAAGGTTAGGGAAGATAGAGCTAATATACCTATTATATAATAAGTAGGTTTTAACACTCTTTTAAAAAATACACTCATACTTGTTGGTGGCGATAAAATTTCTTGTTAATATCTTATATAATACTATAAAACAAAAATTTATCTTGTCTAAACTACGAAACAATATAATTCTTATAGGCCCAATGGGTTCAGGGAAGACCTCAATAGGTAAAAAATTATCAAAAATGACAAAATTTGATTTTATTGATACAGATTTCCTAATTGAGGAAAAAACTGGAGTAGATATACCTACAATATTTGAACATGAGGGAGAAAAAGGCTTTAGAGAAAGAGAAGAAAAAATTTTAGAAGATATCTCAAATATTAAAAGTACCGTGATAGGTACTGGTGGCGGAATAATTATTTCTGAAAAAAATAGGAAAATAATTCAGAAATTGGGCTTTGTTGTTTATTTAACCGCTGAAATAAAAGAATTAGTTTATAGAACAGAACATGACAAAAATAGACCTTTAATCAATAATGTTGATGCAGAAAATAAAATGATAAGTTTAATCAATGATAGAAAGAAACATTATGAAAAAATATCAAATGTAACAATTAGTACTGATAACTATGATACAGTAAAAATATCAAAAATTATTATTAAAAACTATGAAAAATATGAAAAAAATAATAGTTAAATTAGATAAAAGATCATATCCGATTTATATTGGAAAAAATATTTTATCTGATAAAAGTATATTCTCAAAGATTAAAGAAAAAAAATTTGCTTTAGTAACAAATAATAAAATTAAATCACTTCATCTTAAAAAAATAAAAACTCCTAGCTTAAAGAAAGATATTATTATTTTAAAGGATGGTGAAAAATTTAAAAATCAAGACAGTATCAATAAGATATATAATCACTTACTAAAAAATAAATTTTCTCGTGATAGTTGTCTTGTAGCTTTTGGAGGAGGTGTTATTGGTGATACAACAGGTTATGCCTCTGCAACGTACCAAAGGGGCATAAACTTCATACAAATACCTACAACTCTGCTGTCTATGGTCGACTCATCTGTTGGAGGAAAAACTGGAATCAATCATGAGCTCGGTAAAAATATGATTGGCGCTTTCCACCAGCCTATAGCAGTGATTATTGATACAGAAAATTTAAAAACACTTTCAATAAAACAATTTAATGCAGGAATGGCAGAAGTAATTAAATATGGAATTATAAAAGATAAGAAGTTTTTTGATTGGATAGAAAAAAATACAGATAAAATAAAAGAACATGATACACAAAGTTTAATAAAAATAATAAAAAGATCATGTGAAATTAAATCTGAAATTGTTGCGCAAGATGAAAAAGAAAAAAATATTAGAGCTTTATTAAACCTTGGCCATACTTTTGGGCATGCAATTGAAAATAATTTAGGTTACGGAAAATGGTTACACGGTGAAGCAATAGCATGTGGTTTTTTAATTGCTGCTTCGATTTCTGTTCAATTAGGAAAGATGAAAAATTCGGAATATTTAAAAATAAAAAATTTATTAGAATCTTTTAATTTACCAGTCAAACTCCCAAAAGATTTAAATATCAACAAACTGTTTGAAACTATGTTATTAGATAAGAAAGTAAAAGATAATAGTATTGTTTATATACTCCCAAACGGTATTGGTAAAGCTTACATCGCTAACAGCATAAGTAAGAAAAAAGTTATTAAAGCCCTAAAAGACCATGCAAGTTGATTTTGAAGACAACCTAGCATCTTATGCACTAAAATCATCAAACACTTTAGGGAGACATTACAAGGAAGAGTCGGCCCAACTTAGAACAGAATTTCAAAGAGATAGAGAAAGAATAATTCATTCAACAGCTTTTAGGCGATTAGAATATAAAACACAAGTCTTTGTTAATCATGAGGGAGACATGTACCGAACTCGTTTAACACATACTATTGAGGTGGCTCAAATTGCACGTGCTGCTGCAAGAGCATTAAAAATAAACGAAGATTTAACTGAAGCAATATCACTTGCTCATGATTTGGGGCACACACCATTTGGGCATGCAGGTCAAGACGTGCTCAATAAGTGCATGGAAGATTTTGGTGGATTTGAACATAACATTCAGTCTTTAAGAATCATAGAAAAGTTAGAGAATAAATATGCTAACTTTCCTGGATTAAATTTGTGCTTTGAAACTAGAGAAGGAATATTGAAAAAATGTGGCAAAACTAGAGCTAAAAAATTAGGTTATATAGCAAATAGATTTATTGAAAAAAAACAATCATCTTTAGAAGCGCAGCTTACAAATATTTGTGATGAAATAGCTTATAATAATCATGATATTCAAGATGGAATTAAGGCAAAAAAAATTTTCATTGAACAGCTAGAAAACGTTCCTTTATTTAACGACGCAATGATAAAAATTTTAAAAAAATATCCGAAATTAAAAGGCTCAAAACTTGTCAATGAAATTGTAAGATCTATCATAAATTTATTAGTTAATAATTTAATAGAAAATTCTAGTTTTAATATTAAAAATAATAATATTGAATCTTTCGAAGATGTAAGAAATTTTAGTGGTCTAATTATTGGCTTTTCCAAAGAAATTAAAAAATCGAATATAGAATTAAAAAAATTTTTATATGCAAACTTATATAAACACCCAGATGTTGAAAAAATGACCAATCGTGCAAATTTAATAATTGAAAAATTATTTTCTTATTACAATGAAGATATAAGTCTTCTTCCTAAAGAATATTTCGATTACAACGTGAATAAAATTAATGCTGGGTTTAAAGAAAGAGTTATTTGTGATTATATTGCTGGAATGACTGATAGATTCGCCCAACAGGAGTATTCTAAGCTATCAAAAAGCATTTGAGGCGATATAAGTAATATCTAGGTATAAATATTCAATATTTATTGAATGAAACGCTATCAGGTCCTATACTGTATGTAGTACGTTCATCCTTTGAAAGGACGGAAGTAGGCTGTAACGCTGAAGGAACGCACCAAACTTTAAGCCTAGAGTTTGGTGAGATATCATCAAATTCATAGGTAAATTAATTAATGACTAAATTTACTGAAATATGAAAGACAAGTTTAAGAAAATTACCGGTTTATATGATGAAAGCTTTGAAAAAGATAGCTGCGGATTTGGCTTAATCTCAAATATTGATAACAAACCAAGTCATTGGTTAATAAATACTGCAATAACAGCCCTAGAAAGACTAGCTCACAGGGGTGCTGTTGGGGCAGACGGTACCTCAGGTGACGGATGCGGAATTTTATTTAAAATTCCAGAATTCTTTTTTAGATCAATAGCAAATGAAGAAAAAATAAATATAGCTAAAAACTTTGCTATTGGTATGTTTTTTTTAAACCCAGAAATTAAATATAGAAAAAACTCTATTGAAGTAGTTGAAAAAGTTTTAAAGGAACACAACTTTGTATTAGCGGGATGGAGAGAAGTTCCTGTTAATAAAGAAATTTGCGGCGAAGATGCATTAAAGACTTTACCACATATTAGTCAAGCTTTTGTAAATCCGCCTGAAAATATAGATCCAAAAGATATTGAATCTAAACTTCTTGTTATTAGAAGAAAAATAGAAATTTTGATTTCAAAAACAAATGATAACGTATTTTATATCACAAGTTTTTCATCAAAAGTTATTTTATACAAAGGCATGATAATGCCAAAACATCTTGCAAAATTTTATTTGGATTTATCAAATAAAAAACTTGAAACATCACTATGTGTTTTTCACCAGAGATTTTCAACGAATACAACACCTCAATGGAGCCTTGCTCAACCTTTTAGAATGCTAGCTCACAATGGTGAAATTAATACCATTAGGGCAAATAGAAATTGGTCACAAGCTAGGGCTAGTATTTTCAAAACATCAAAAATACCTGAGTTAAGTGAATTAAAGCCTTTAGTTTCAATGGGAGGTTCCGACTCAAAAAGTCTTGATAACATGTTAGAACTATTAACTTTAGGTGGTGTGGACTTATTTAAAGCCATTAAACTTCTTATTCCTCCAGCTTGGAAAAGTATACCTAAAGACGATTCAGATCTTAAAGCCTTTTATGAATATAATGCAAAGCATATGGAGTCATGGGATGGTCCTGCCGGCATAGTTTTGACAGATGGAAGATATGCAGCATGTGTGACAGATAGGAATGGATTGAGACCAGCTAGATATATAATTACAAAAGACCGCCATATAACTGTTGCTTCTGAAATTGGTGTTTATGATTACGACGAAAAAGATATTGTAGAAAAAGGTAAACTTGGTCCAGGACAGATTATTGCAATAGATACAGTTGATGCAAAGATCTTATATTCTCATGACATTGATAATATTTTGAAGAAAAGATGTCCTTATAAAGAATGGATGGACCGTGGCGCAGAATCAATGAGGAAAATTATCCCTGATAAATTTCCAGAATTAGAATTCTTAAATGATATTGAAATTAAACAGTATGAAAAGATGTTTAATATGACATATGAAGAAAAAGATCAAATTTTAAAACCACTTTCAAAATTAAGCCAGGAAGCTATCGGTTCAATGGGTGATGACACTCCGTTTCCTGTTTTATCTAGCGAAATTAGATCTTTATATGACTATTTTAGACAACAATTCGCACAGGTGACAAACCCACCTATTGACCCAATAAGAGAAAGTAATGTGATGTCGCTAGAGACATATCTTGGGCCAGACTTAAATGTTTTCGAAGAAGGTTCTAAACATGCCCATAGATTAACAATAGAATCACCAATTTTATCTTATAGAAAATTTAAACAGCTCCAAGAGCTAAAAAATAAAAAATTTACATATCAAGTCTTAGACTTGAATTATGATGCTGATATAAAACTAAAAGATGCAATTATTAATCTAACAAAAGAAGCTATTAAAGCCGCGAAGAATAATAAAGTATTTATTATTTTAAGTGATAAAAATATTAAAAAAGATAAATTACCTATACATGCTTTACTAGCGACAGGAGCAGTACATCATGCGCTTATTAAAAACGGGTTAAGAACAAAAATTAATATTATTGTAGAGACAGCTACTGCTAGAGATTCTCATCATTGTGCGACTTTAATTGGCTATGGTGCTACTGCAATATATCCTTATTTATCATATCAATCTTTGAATAATATGATACTTGAAAAATCAGAACATAATTCAGAATTTTATGAAGCAACTAGAAACTATAGGCAAGGTATCAATAAAGGCTTATATAAGATTTTATCCAAAATGGGAATCTCGACTATAGCAAGTTATAGAGGTTCTCAGTTATTTGAATGTATTGGATTAAATGATGAAATTGTTGATTTATGTTTTTGCGATACTACAAATAGAATCTCTGGCACTACCTTCGACAATATTCAAAGCGATCAAATTAAACTTGCAAAAACTGCTTGGAGCCAAAGAAAAAATATTAGGCAAGGCGGTTTACTAAAATATGTTCATGGAGAAGAGTTTCATGCATATAACCCAGATGTAGTCAAAACTCTTCAAGATGCTGTTAAAAGTGGTAAGTATGAAGACTACGAAAAATATAGCCAAGAAGTTCACTCTAGAGAAAAAATGGTTATAAGAGACATGTTGGATTTTAAAAGCTCAAGAAAACCAATACCTCTTAATGAAGTTGAGCCTATTGAAAAAATTCTTTTAAGGTTTGACTCTGCAGGGATGTCATTAGGGGCCTTATCGCCAGACGCACATGAAACGCTTGCTCAAGCTATGAATAAAATGGGTGGAAGATCAAACTCTGGAGAAGGTGGGGAAGATCATAAAAGATTTGGTACAGATAAAAATTCAAAAATTAAGCAAGTTGCTTCAGGAAGATTTGGAGTTACACCTCATTACTTAGTGAATGCTGAAGTAATACAGATTAAAATTGCTCAAGGCGCTAAACCTGGAGAAGGAGGCCAACTTCCAGGCGACAAGGTTGATAAACTTATAGCAACATTAAGATATGCTAATCCAGGTATAACACTAATTTCTCCACCACCGCATCATGATATATATTCAATAGAAGATTTAGCACAACTTATTTTTGACCTAAAACAAGTTAATCCCAATGCTTTTGTTTCTGTTAAATTAGTTGCGGAAGCAGGTGTTGGGACAATAGCGGCCGGAGTTGCAAAAGCCTATGCGGACTTTATCACTATATCTGGATATGATGGTGGAACGGCAGCAAGCCCGTTATCAAGTATAAAATATGCTGGCGGCCCTTGGGAAATGGGTCTTTCTGAAACACATCAAACTTTAAGAGCAAATAATTTAAGAAAAAATGTAAGACTCCAAGCTGATGGGGGTTTAAAAACTGGGATTGATGTTATAAAAGCAGCCATACTAGGTGCAGAAAGTTTTGGATTTGGTACTGGACCCATGATTGCGATGGGATGCAAGTATCTAAGAATTTGTCATTTAAACAATTGCGCAACTGGAGTAGCTACACAAAACCAAGTGCTGAGAAAGTATCACTTTATTGGAAAAGACGAGATGGTAATAAATTATTTTAAATTTATTGCTGAAGAAACGAGAAGAATTTTAGCTAGTTTAGGATATAAAAAATTATCTGATGTTATTGGTCAGACAGATATTCTTGAAATAAAAGAACTCAGTAATAATAAATCACAAAATTTAATAATAGATCCAATAATATCTGATGCAAATGTTGATAGTGAAATTTCACATGTATGCCAAGTAGATAGCAATGAGCCTTGGGATAAAGCAATCCTATCAAATAGTATTAATAATGACTTAAAAGATGCAATCGAAAATAATTTAGGAGGTAATTTTAATTATTTAATTAAAAATACTGATAGATCGGTTGGTGCAAGTGTTTCTGGAATGATAGCGAGAAAACATGGGAACTACGGCATGTCAGATAATCCTATTAATATAAAATTTAAAGGTACTGCTGGACAAAGCTTTGGAGTTTGGAATGCCGGAGGATTAAACATGATTTTGGAAGGCGATGCAAATGATTATGTTGGAAAAGGAATGGCTGCAGGAGAAATAATTGTTTATCCACCTAAGGATAAAAGTTATAAAGCAAAAGAATCCGTTATTATCGGAAATACATGTATGTATGGAGCAACTGGCGGAAAATTATATGCTTCAGGTATTGCAGGTGAAAGATTTGCTGTTAGAAATTCCGGAGCAACTGCTATAGTTGAAGGTGTTGGAGATCATGGGTGTGAATACATGACAAATGGAACTGTAATAATTCTAGGTAATACCGGTATTAATTTTGGAGCAGGTATGTCCGGTGGTTTTGCAATAGTCCTTGATGAAGATGGTGATTTCAAA
>PAEL01000060.1 GCA_002700775.1 Gammaproteobacteria bacterium
ATCGAAATCGAAATCGAAATCGAAATCGAAATCGAAATCGAAATCGAAATCGAAATCGAAATCGAAATCGAAATCGAAATCGGAATCGGAATCGGAATCGGAATCGGAATCGGAATCGAAATGCGAGACTTGAATGGACTCTATAGATAAGTGGCTGTTACCTGAGGGCGTAGAAGAACTTCTGCCCGCGGAAGCTCACAAATTGGAAACGTTACGACGCCGTTTATTGGACTTATATGAAGGTTGGGGATATGAGTTGGTATTTACTCCCCTAGTGGAATTCTTGGAATCTTTGCTTGTCGGCCCGTCCCAAGATTTGGATGTGCATACCTGTAAGATTACTGATCAACTCAGTGGAAGAATGATGGGAGTCAGAGCGGATATGACTCCGCAAGTAGCAAGAATCGATGCTCATTGTTTAAATCGAAAAGGCCCGGTGAGACTTTGTTATGCCGATACAGTTATGCACACAAAGCCAAGAGGGCTGTTAACATCGAGGTTGCCATTCAGAGTAGGGGCGGAGTTTTATGGGGAGCGCGCGATTAGCTGTGATGTTGAACTCGTGTGTTTAATGCTTGAAACTCTCGCGGTTGCAGACGTCGGAAATATTCAGATAGTTCTTGGTCACGTAGGTATTTATCGAAGTTTGGTTCAGGCGGCGGGCCTAGGGCCTTTATCAGAAGCCAAATTGCATGATGCGATTCAAAGAAAAGCCTATGATGAGATAGATGAGGTGCTGAGTTCCGTTGTCAAAGATCGGGACTTGCGGAGCTTGCTGAGTGCTCTTACTCGCCTCAGTGGCGATGAATCTATCCTTATTGATGCTGCGCAAAAGTTTTCTGATGCTCCACTAGGCGTTAAGAAAAAGCTTGAAGAGCTAACCATTATTTCTGAAGCAGTTAAGGAACGTAACTCCGATGTCACCGTATGCTTTGATCTATGTGAGTTGCGAGGCTACGACTACCATACCGGTATTGTTTTTGCGGCATACACGCCCGCTTATGGGAGAGCGATAGCGAAAGGGGGGCGATACGACAGTATCGGAGAAGTTTTTGGTCGTTCACGACCAGCCTCGGGGTTTGATACTGACCTTAAAACCCTGGCTAAATTGTCAAGTTCTGCGTTTGAGCGTAAGGGTGTCATCTTAGCGCCTATTTCAAATGATCCGAAGCTCTCTGAGAAAATTACGGATCTCCGCAGAGAAGGATGTGTTGTGGTATCTTGCTCGGACAGAGAGCTCCAAGATAAAGAAATTATGGGAGAGCTGCGTGCGTCAGACACTTTAGTTTTTGTTTCTGGAGAGTGGGTTGTTAGTTAGGCTAGTGTAGAGTTTTTGATGTTTGGGTTTGCAAAATAGAGAGTGACGAGAATGGGAAAATCTGTTGTGGTCTTGGGCACTCAGTGGGGTGATGAAGGCAAGGGTAAAATAGTTGATTTGTTGACTGATAAGGCAACAGTTGCCGTTCGTTTTCAGGGTGGACACAACGCCGGGCACACACTTGTGGTCAATGGTGAAAAGACGGTGCTGCATCTTTTGCCCTCAGGAATTTTAAGAGAGTCTGTTACATGTATCATAGGGAATGGAGTTGTTTTAAGTTTAGATGCTCTTGTAAAAGAAATACGGTCTGCAGAGTCTAAAGATAGATTTGTTTCGGATAGATTGAAAATAAGTGGAGCATGCCCGTTGATATTGTCGTCGCATATCGCCTTAGATCATGCACGTGAAAGCCGTAAATGTGAAACAAAAATTGGGACTACCGGTCGAGGTATTGGTCCAGCTTACGAAGATAAAGTCGCTCGCAGGGGGCTCAGGTTAATCGACACCCTGAACGAGCTAGAGTTTGCTGCAAAACTTGATAGCTTATTAACATATCATAACTTTTTGCTCGTTGATTATTATAAAGTGGATCCGGTGAGCATAGGTGAGACGGTTGAGCGAATGTTGCAATTAGCCAGAGAAGTGAGGCCTATGATTGTAGATACGGTCGATCTTCTTCATCGGTTAAAAGAGGATCAGCACCACATACTCTTTGAGGGTGCGCAAGGGTCGTTACTCGATATCGATCATGGAACTTATCCCTATGTTACCTCTTCGAACACAACGGCGGGAAGTGCGGCCACTGGGAGCGGATTCGGACCTCTTTATTTCGATTACGTTTTGGGTATAACAAAGGCCTACACTACACGTGTCGGGTCTGGCCCTTTTCCGACGGAGTTGTTTTGTGAGGTTGGTCAACATTTGTCGAGCGTTGGTCATGAGAAAGGGGCTACGACAGGCAGAGATCGGCGCTGCGGTTGGTTCGATGCTGCGGCGGGGAGAAATGCGGTACGTGTAAATAGCGTAACAGGGGTTTGTTTAACAAAGCTTGATGTGCTCGACGGTTTAGAAACCATTAAGATATGCACGGGATACAAAGGCTCTGATGATCAGGCCACGTCCAGCTTAATGACTCCTGACAGTTTTGAGGCTGTAGAGCCAATATATAAAAGTTTACCGGGCTGGGAGGAGTCGACAGTGGGTTTAAAATCTATTGATGACCTACCTAAAAATGCTCGCGACTATATTAGTTGTATCGAAGATTTAATAGGTGTACCAATTATAATCATTTCAACTGGGCCAGACAGAGCTCAAACTATTGTTTTGAGCCACCCTTTTAACTAAGTGTTTCTTCGGGCCACAAACAAGCCGCACCAATTGCGCCACTGGCGTCACCGAAAGACGGTGGTGAAATTAGGGTTTTTATTGTGTCTGAAAAGATGTGCGGGTGCATTTCAGGTAAAACCTTTTCATAAAGTTGCTGGATATTGGATAGCCCACCTCCCAATACAATTACGTCTGGGTCTAATACATTAACGACGGATGCAAGACAGTGCGCAAGCTGAGTACAATATAAGTCCAAACATTTTTTTGCAAAGGATTCCCCCTCTGTCGCGCGTGCGGCAATTTCTTTTGCATCTATGTCTTCGCCAGAAATTTCAAGATAGGTCTGCCTGATGCCTCTTCCTGACAAAATCGTTTCAATGCAATTTGTGCGACCACAATAACAAATCCGTGTTCCTTTGATAAATTTTCTAACTGAAGCTGGAATTGAGTTATGCCCCCACTCACCGGTGATGCCATTGGCTCCTCTAATTACAGTTCTTTTAACAACGAAACCGCCCCCTGTGCCTGTACCTAGGATAACCCCAAATACGCAGTTGTGTGTTTTTCCGGCTCCGAACGTCGCTTCCGACATCGCAAAACAATTGGCATCATTTTCGAGACGAACCGGATATCCAAGTTGCACTTCTAAATCGGTATGCATTGGCTGCCCGTTGAGGGGAATCGCGTTACAGTTTTTAATTGTATTGCTGAATTTTGATATTGCGCCTGGCATGCCGATACCGACTTTGAGCGGTTTTCCCTGACCTTTTTGCAGGGTGCGTATAAGTTCGCAGACGGCAACGAGAATCTCTTTATATGTATCAGAAGGAGTGTCGATCCTAATTTTTTTTTCAATGATGCCATCTGGTGACAGTATGATCCCCTCTATTTTAGTTCCACCAAGATCGATACCAATCCTCATTATTTTCCAACCTCTTAAGGTATTCGCGACAGATTTTTTAGACTACTAATTTAAAGTTTAAGTTACGCAGCGTAATTAATCACTTTCAAAATTACTATGCGTTGGGCCAAATTGTCGCCTAAACTTCATCATACATTATTCAAAGCTCTTACTTAATAAATCGATCGTAGCCAGCTTTTTGTGCCCGTTATGAGATTTCTAAAAATCTGATTAAAACATGTTATGGATTATTCTTTTAAATTTTTCAAATCAGTAAGGTCTGCGCTAACTTAAATTTATGCATTACCGTTTAAAAAACATTTATAAAAGCGCTAAAAAATATTACTCATGATTGCAATTTAGTTTTGTCATCGAGAGAACGAGTAAAAAATTAAAAATCGCTTATAAGTTACAGTTTTTTAATAAGTTTATTGTGCTCAGGCAGTGACACACCCAATGGATTTAATTTTTGACGGGAAATTTTTATAAGAAAATTTTCTTTTACATGTTTGAATTTACTAGATATTGTTTGACTTACTGACATTGTATCTATATGTTGCGATTCAAAGGCGTTTTATAAGTCATTGCATCGAGATATGCCGTGGGGTCAGAAAAATGGTTAAGCAAGGTCAAGTAGAAAAGATTTTGATAACTGAACCGACATCTGAAGAGATCGCGCAAAGCCAGGCGTTGGAAGCCCAGCGTCTACATGAAAGTGAAATCAGAATGAAACTTGCCATGTTTGCAAAAGAACTCGAGTTAGAAAAAAAACGCCGTAGCTTGCTGAAAAACATCTAAAGCCTTTACAATCCCGCTAAACTTTCTATTTTTGAATCTGATGATCAGAAATTATTCTGGTTCAGAGCACTGTGTTGGTAAGGATCGGTCTAATGATAATCACAATACCGAGAGTGAACGCTGTCGCTACGATCTTTGTGAGTTTTGTATTTTCCGGATGTGGCCTGAGCGAAAGTGTGTCTCCGCTTTTGGCTTCGGAGCCCGAAGAAAACTCGATCACAGAACGTGTGCCGCGAACACTTCGTTTATATTTTAAATCTCTTCCTGACGTGGATCAAAGTAATGTCAGTCTAATTGGGCCTTCAGGCGCCTATACTCTTCGAGGATTACATACTATGGGTGAGGACGACTTAATGGTCGAAATTTATAAACCGATGTTAGTTGATGGTGAGTATCGGGTTGAGTGGGAGGCGCAGTTTACTGATGGGCGAGCCGGAGCTTCGGGAGAGTACAACTTTTCAATAAGAGTGTCCCCATAATTTTTAAGCTAATATTTTTGCTAAGTGTGCGCCAAGTTTACTGCCGCTGATAAAGGCGTCTTCTATTCTGTCTCCTAAACACCAGTCTCCGCAGAAGCCGAGATTTTCAACATCGTTGATTAAAAAACTTTTACCTGCTTTGGTTTTCGTTTTTGCATGAGCCCAACGGTGTATATCTTTGTGATCGATATTTTGATTTAAATCTCGATACGAACTGTTAATCGTTATTAAAAGTTTAGTTAGGTTTTCTAGTAGAATTTCCGCAATTTCTTCATTGCTTTTCTCTATATTTTCTTCAGCCCAGGTATTGGTGGAATGAATCACAAACCCATCAACCGAATCATTGTCGCTCCTGCTCGAACAACGGCTTATCCAGCCGATCGGTGACTCTTTGACAACGGCAGCGTCAAAAGGGAGCGAAAACTTGGATTTAAGTGAAAGCATTAAGCTAAAACAGGGCGAGTGGTCGAAACCCTCAAGGTTTAAATGGGGTTTAAGCTGAGGTTGTTGAAAAAGTTGCAAGTTTTGTTTAGCTGGAATTGAGGAGATTACCCACTCGTAACCGCATTTTTCTTCTTGGTCTGCGATCTGAACGTACCATTGGTTTCTCTCCGAGAAAGCCTTGGATCTCATGATACTTTTTGCATGAGTGTTGGTTTTAATATTGACGTTCTGACCCTCAAGTTCACGCGCAAGGCTTTTTGCCAAGCTATTCATTCCGCCGCAACAAATATAGTGCTTTTCAAACCACTCGCGCTTAAATCTTTTTGTTGAAGTAGACAGTGTTACTAGCTTGGGCAGCCATTCTCGTACTAATCCAGATTTAATCAGTGGAGTCAACAAGGTTTGAAATTCTTTCGTTCTTACTGTAAAAAATTGAGCGCCATGGTCAAAGAACAGGAATGAATTACCAATTTTTGTTCTCCTGCATGACATCCTTCCACCGAAGCCACGAGATTTTTCAATGATGTCAACTCTCAGCTTGTCTGGTGAGATGTGCTCTCTAAGAGTTCTTGCTGCAGCAAGCCCACTTATTCCTGCGCCGATAATTAACAACGAGGGTTTCTGTTTTGTAGTCATATAAATCCTTAAACTGAGAATAAAGTGTCTTTCTCTACCGCTATCCGCAGTGAATTATGTTTAATTAGCGTTTTGGGTGATTTTATCAGTACTATTAATCGCAAATCACGAATAGTTAGCTTTTTTGGAGCGATACAGATGTTTGGATTTAAAATTAGACTCATATCTGTCAGATTTGCAAGGATCTGTATTACGGTAGGGTTGGTTTGTGCTGCGTTAGCGTGCGATTCGACGCATTTCCTGAAGAGCCCGACAGCGAAATCAGATGTTGTTACCGATATTGTTTCGGGAATTTCTAGGGCTCTTGCTGATCAGAGGAGCAAACTCCTTAGCGATATACGTTATCAAGTTTCACTCAACCTGCCTGCAAATAAATTGATGGGTATTACTGGGCACAGTGTGATTAAGTTTAAATGGAAAGCGGATCAGACGGATTTTTTAGTTTTAGATTTTAAGGACCCTCGAGCAAACGTTAAGAGTTTAAAGTTGAACGGAGCTAAGGTGTCATGGGAGCTACGATTTGACCATATCTTGATTCAAGAAGAAGAGCTCCGAGATGGTTTCAATGAGATATCGATCGATTATTTAGTGGGGAGTGGTGGTTTAAATCGTGATGACAATTTCCTATATACTTTATTTGTGCCCGATAGAGCGCATTTTTCCATTCCAGTTTTCGACCAACCAGACCTAAAAGCAACAGTAAAATGGAGTGTTGAAGCTCCAAATAACTGGACTGTTATCACGAACGGGGCGATGGTGACTCGCGATAAAAAAAGTGGTACGGTTTTCTGGGAATTTGCTGAGACAAGACCGATTTCGACGTATCTTTTTTCATTGGCGGCCGGTGAGTTTTTCGAGGAAAAAGAGGTGGTTAATGGTCGCGAGTTCCGGTTTTTTCATCGGGATGGTGACACTGAGAAAGTTAAAACCAATCAGTCTGAGCTTATACGATTGCATGCTCAGGCATTAGAATGGATGGAGGAGTATACCGGAATTGATTACCCGTTCCAGAAGTTTGATTTCGTTTTAGTTCCTGACTTTCAGTATGGTGGTATGGAGCACCCTGGGAGTATTTTTTACCGGGATTCCCGTTTAATGCTCGATCCTAGTGCTACTCAGAATCAGTTACTTAGCAGAGCAGCTGTAATTGCCCATGAAACTGCCCACATGTGGTTTGGTGACCTCGTTACTATGCGTTGGTTTGATGATGTCTGGACGAAAGAAGTCTTCGCAAATTTTTTTTCAGCGAAAATAATAGAGCCCTCATTTACTGAAATAGATCATGAGCTAAGATTCCTGACAGAGCACTATCCTTCAGCGTATCGCATTGACAGGTCACGGGGGGCTAATCCAATTAGTCAACCTTTGAGCAATCTTAAGTTCGCTGGATCTCTTTACGGGCCAATTATTTATCAAAAAGCGCCTATAGTAATGCGTCATTTAGAGATGCGGATTGGTGGTGAACAGCTTCGTCAAGGATTAATTCAGTATCTCGAAAGATACTCGTTTGGTAATGCTAGTTGGTCTAATTTAATCAACATTCTTGAGGAGAATAGTGGCGAAAATCTTAAAAGTTGGAATCACGATTGGGTTGAGCAAGCGGGCTTACCAATTATTTCTGTAAGAAGAACGAATCGCTGGGTAGAGCTGACGCAAAAAGACCCATTAGAAAAAGGCAGGACTTGGGAGCAATTGTTGACGGTAGCATATGGAAAAATGGAGAAAAACCAGATATCGAGCACATCTACGGTTATAAATATGGATGATGAGACTCATAAGATTGATGATCTTGGCGATATCGATTTTGTTATTCCTAACGGGAGCGGGTTTGAATATGGACAGTTTCTCCTTGACACAGAAAGTCAAAACTTTTTACTTGAAAATGTAAATTCAGTTGACGACAACTTGTTGAGAGGGGCTGCGTGGATTAGTCTTTGGGAACAGGTTTTGCAAAATAGACTTAGCCCTGACCGTTTTTTTTCGAGACTGCTTCACGCGATAGAAGTAGAAAAAGATGAGCTTTTGCTTGAAACATTACAAGGGTTCCTCCAAGAGTGCTTTGTAAGATATCTAAATGTGAGTTCTCAGCTACAGGTTCTTCCCGATTTAGAGGCTCTGCTATGGTCTAAAGCAAACAATGTAGCGGGTGGTTTATCCAAAACTGCGAGGGCAAGCTTTTATCAGAACTACAGGATGCTTGCTTCGACTGAGGCCGGAAAACAGAAGCTATTTGAGCTTTGGTCCAAAAAAGTGGAGGTAAAGAGTCTTCCTTTATCAGAGCTGGACCAAATTTCTTTGTCTATGAGGCTTGCGGTTTTAGATCCAGATAATTCAGAGTTTATACTCAAAGCTCAAGCTAAGCTCATTAAAAATAAAGACAGAAAAGCGCGCTTTAATTTTCTCCTTCCAGCGCTGTCTTCAAATGCAGAAGTACGTGCGGAATTTGTTGATTCGT
The DNA here is from genome assembly GCA_002700775.1 of Gammaproteobacteria bacterium. Classification (GTDB taxonomy): domain Bacteria; phylum Pseudomonadota; class Gammaproteobacteria; order Pseudomonadales; family Pseudohongiellaceae; genus UBA9145. Next base: position 8,358 of record PAEL01000060.1, read on the forward strand.
TGCGAGATTACTCTAACAGAGAGCGAGAGGCATGGGTGATTGCCGGGCTTAGTTATGTTCATCATCCTAGCCGCGCAATCGAGTCGGTAGCCCATATATCGAGTGGGCTGAATTTGCTTACAGAAATTCAAAGGACAGGCGACATTTTTTTTCCAACTCAATGGCTCAATGCAATTTTTGATGGCCATAACTCTTCTGTTGCGCTCAATATAGCCCTTGATTTTTTAAGTGAAAACCCAAGCTTGCCGGCGGGGCTTTTAGATAAAATTGAGCAGGCTATCGATCCGCTCAGAAGAAGCGTTGCGATATCGATGAGTAATTGAGTATTTTGGATTTAAGTTGGAGAGATATTCTGTGTGACGGATCTTTCTGTTACGATTTGAATTAGTTTGACGATCAAACGGCATGATGCCGAGCGGGAGAGGTTTGATGAAAAATTCACATGAAAAGTTGTTCGTGGCGACATTACTTTGTGTTTCGATTATTTTTTCTATTGGAAGGATTAATGCGCAATCACTTGATGGATCTGCGCCAGCCGCGATTTATTTATCCGGAGAAGAAATAGAGTCCTTGTTAGACGAGCGTGCGTCTAGCTCGGCATCGGCTGGTGGGTGGTCGGTGTCCATCGCTCCCGGAGTTTCTGTTCGGAGACGGAGTAGTGGTGTAAAGCAGTTTGCAATATTTCATCCTTGGAGTATGGAAATTTACCGAATTTTGGAAGGAAGTGGAGAATTTGTAACAGGCGGTAAGTTGGTGTTGCCTTTGGCAGAGTCTAGCAATGAAAATATCGTAAGAACTGAGAATGGTATTCAAGGTGGTCTGGTGAGAAAAGTGAAAGCTGGCGATGTGCTGGTATTGCAACCTGGCACTCCGCATTGGTTTCGTCATATTGATGATGAGGATATCACCTACATGGAGAGTCGGATTAGGATAAGTTCGCATCCGATTCAGTTCCAGTAAAATAGAAGAACGTGAGAAATTTTGAAAAGACAGGGCTGCTTCTTTTTTTAATATCCTTTTGTTCGATTAATTTCGCCGCTGAGATAAACGTTGCAGTGGCGTCGAACTTTGGCATGCCAATGAAGCAAATTGTGGCGGAATTTGAAAAAAGAACTGGAAATATAGTTAATCTTTCTTTGGGTTCTTCTGGTCGATTCGTTGCCCAAATCGTAAATGGAGCTCCATTTTCAGCATTTTTCTCTGCTGACCAATCAAATCCTCAGGCGCTTGAAAACGCTGGACTTGTTATCGACGGTACACGGTTTACATATGCTATTGGGAGGTTGGTTCTTTGGTCATCAAAGATTCATTTCATCGATGGTAACGGAGAGAAATTAGTAAGAGGGGACTATGCAACTTTAGCTTTTGCAAATCCGCGAGTGGCACCCTACGGAATTGCGGCTGAGGAGGTGCTGAAGCGCTTAAATGTCACAAAAGGTACAAATCATGTCTGGGTAAACGGGGAAAATGTTGCACAAACATACCAGTTTATTTCAACAAAAAATGTCGATCTGGGCTTTGTTTCTCTATCGCAGATCATCAGTGATGGGGAGGTCAAAAATGGTTCCTCTTGGTTGGTTCCGCAAAGTTTATATAAGCCGATTTTGCAAGATGCAGTGATATTAAAAAGGTCCGAAGATATTGAGACGACGCGACAGTTAATGTTATTTATGAAGAGCGGTTACGTGAGAAATAAAATTGAGGAATATGGTTACTTTAAGCCTTAACGCGAAGGACATGAGAAGTCGAGCGTATTTAAGATGCTAACGCCTGAAAATATGGCGGCAATAAAGTTGTCGTTGGAGCTTGCGGCTTGCGTTACGCTTATTCTTCTTATTTTTGGAACCCCACTCGCTTGGTGGCTAGCGCGCAGTGAGTCTAGTTGGACCGCGCCGGTTGGTGCTGTCGTTGCACTCCCCCTTGTTTTGCCTCCGACCGTGCTCGGATTTTATTTGCTGTTAGCCATGGGGCCTAGTGGTTATCTGGGTCAACTTACAGCCACTTTGGGATTGGGAACCTTACCGTTTACTTTTTCGGGCTTAGTGGTCGGTTCTTGTTTATACTCATTGCCCTTCGTAGTACAGCCTATCCAAATTGCATTCCAATCGATAGGAAATAGGCCTTTAGAAATTGCGGCAATTTTGGGGGCAAGTCCGATAGATCGATTTATAACTGTTGCACTTCCCTTGGCGAAACCTGGGTTTCTCACGGCAACGATTTTAGGTTTTGCACATACAATTGGTGAATTTGGAGTCGTTTTAATGATTGGTGGCAATATTCCAAATGAGACTAGAGTTGTATCTGTTCAAATGTATGATCACGTCGAGGCTTTAGCTTATGATCAGGCTCATCCGTTGGCCGCTGCAATGGTTTTGTTGTCTTTTCTCACGTTGCTAGTTTTGTATTTTTACCAAAAAGTACGGGGCCGCGCAAAAACAAACTTTGGTGTTTCTATATGACAGAGATGCTAAAAAAAAATACTCGGACCTCCATAACGGTCCAGCTAAAACAGGGAAAAGAAATAAAGCACAATTTTTCTTTGGATATAGACACACATTTATCAGACCCCGGAGTCGTTGGAATTTTTGGAGAATCAGGTTCGGGTAAAACGACTTTTTTGCGTTCTTTCGCAGGTCTACTGAAGTTACCTTCGGCTGTTATAAGTTTTAATGATGAGGTTTGGCAGAATGACCAAATTTTTGTTCCCACTCATAAGCGGTCGATTGGTTATGTGTTTCAGGAAGACGGATTATTGCCTCATTTGACAGTACAACAAAATTTAGACTACGCAGTTCGTCGAAAAAGAAAGGTCTCGATGGAAGGTCTTTATAAAAAGGTTGTATCAATTCTGAACATCGAGAGTTTGTTGAGTGCTCTCCCAGATCAACTATCGGGAGGTGAGCGTCAGCGTGTATCGATTGCTAGATCACTGTTACAACAACCTCGTATCTTGTTGATGGATGAACCGCTAGCGTCGTTGGATGAAAAGCGGAAGCGAGAAATTCTTCCATATCTGGAGAGGGTCAGTAAGCAATTTGTCATCCCAATTCTATATGTTAGCCACTCGGTTGAAGAGATTGCTCGCTTAGCTGATTATGTTTTAGTTTTTAAGCAGGGGCGGATCGTTGAAGAAGGGTCGCCAAATTCGGTATTTGCTAAAGAAAACCCTTTCATAGGCTTGAGCGATGAAGTTGGTGTTGTGCTTGACGGTGTTATTTCGGCTTGGGATGAAATTTGGGAGCTTTCGACAGTGAGCACTGACTGTGGTGACTTACTCATACCAAAAGCTGGTACAGTGGTCGGGACAACGATCAGAGTCAGGATTTTAGCCAAAGATGTCAGCCTGATGGAAACGCCTGAAAGTAAGAGCAGTATCTTGAATCAGTTATCCGCGGACGTTCTTGAGCTTTCTAGGGACCAAAACACTGCGATGAGCTTAGTTAATTTAAGAGTGAAATCGGCTCACCTTGTGGCACGGATAAGTAGAAAATCCATAGACCAACTAAAAATTGCACCTGGAAAGTCTTTGTGGGTGCAAATAAAAGCCGCGGCGGTTTTGAATTAGCTGGATTTCGTTTTTGACAGGAAGGCGAAGAATGGGTTTAGAAAATATAACGATTTGTAAAGTGCCCGGGAAAGGCCCAGAAGATGTTTTGCCTCTGCCCGATGGAAAGTTTCTAACGGGTCTTGATGACGGTCGTATCATCTTAATAGACGAAGACTTTGCGAGTTGGTCGGAGTTGCTTAATACTGGTGGAAGGCCTCTGGGCCTGGAGATTTGCTCGAGTGGCAAACTCATTATATGCGACGCAGAAAAAGGGCTTTTGAGGTTTAGCTTCACGACAAAAAAAATTGAGAATCTATCCGAACATTCAGGTCTTAATCTTCCCTTTTGCAATAATTGTGCAGTCAGCAATGGTGGTGCCATTTTTTTTTCTAGCTCAACTTCGCGATTTAAAATTGGCGACTCCTCAAAGGACGTGAGTGAGGGCATCCCTAGTGGGGTTCTTTGTAAATGGTCACCCAGTAGAGGAATTGAGAAACTGATGGATGGCCTCTATTTTGCTAATGGTGTTGTTTTGTCGCCTGACGAGAAATTTGTCTTGGTTGCTGAAACTGGTCGTGCTCGAATTTCTCGTTATTGGTTAGCAGGAGAATTAAAGGGAACCAGTGATGTGTTTTGTGAGAATCTACCCGGACTTCCGGATAATATTAATCTGGGCACTGACCACTTAATTTGGGTAGCTATGGTGGTTTCTACTACTTCCACAATAAAAAAGGTCTGGGCAGCGCCGTATTATTTGCGCTGGCTTTATGCAAGGGCGCCAAAGAGTGTTAAAGGAAGGCAAGAAAAAATTATAAGAATAATGGCCCTCGATTTTCATGGGGAGGTTAAGTGCGAGATTTCGCTTGAGAGTGAAAAATATAATTTTGTGACTTCTGTGAGAGAGATGAATGGATATTTGTGTCTGGGAAGTATAAATCAAGAAAGTGCAGCTAGAATACGGTTATAGTAAAGACCTTTAATACTTTGTTGGAATTGTGGTGAGGTTATAGAATATTTCTGGTTTTGTTATTGCGGGACTTAGCCCGCTTGTGGTGCATTTTTGTCAATCCTATCTTAGGTTTCTATAGTTTGCCTAGCTCAGAAAAATAGTTCGATAAATGAATTTAGAACGTCGTCGCAGTGGATTATGGGGATTTTAAATGAATTCGGTTGAAAATAAGGTGGTGTTTATTACGGGCGGTGGTTCAGGCATTGGCTTGGCTCTTGGACGGCAATTGGCAGAGCGCAAAGCTAAGGTTGTGTTAGCTGATTTAGATCTTCAGCGTTTAGCTCAAGCAAAAAGATTACTCTCAGAACAGGGTTTGGTTGTCGAAACAATATACTGTGACGTGGCTGATTCCGACTCAATCAAGGAAGCTGCGCTCGCTACTATTGATTTTTTTGGGAAGGTGCATATTTTAGTTAATAATGCTGGGGTAACGTTAACAGGAAAGCCAGGACAGATTCCACTTAACGATTGGCGATGGATAGTTGATATAAATTTGATGGGAGTAGTGTATGGCGTAGAAACTTTTGTACCTTTGATTCAGTCTCACGCCGAAGGAGGCTACATCATCAATACTGCTTCGATGGCGGGTCACTTAGCCGCTCCCGCGATGTCTCCCTATAATGCCACGAAATATGCCGTTGTCGGTTACAGCGAAACCATCAAGCAAGACCTTGAAAGAGATAATATTGGAGTAAGTGTTTTATGCCCAGCTTGGGTGAGGACCGATATTTACAATACTGAGAGAAATAAACCTTCCGTAGGTTCCGAAAGCTTAGGTATTGAGCGTGAGGAGCAAGATGCATCGACTAGCGGTATTTGGAAGCAGGCCGTCGAAGCGATAGAGAGCGGATTAGATCCTAACTTAGTGGCTGAATGGACAATTGAGTGCATGTTAGCAAATAGATTTTATATTTTTACGCACCCAAAGATGAGAGAAATGATGGCCCAACGTTTCCGCTTATTGGATACGGAGTTTTCAACGGTCGGGCAGGATAAGAGGTTTTTAAAGACGGATTAATACTGTATTGCATTAATATTCTTCTAGTCAGCAATTTGGTTTATCGTGGAATTAAATTGTGTTTTAACAATTTACTTGCCAAAAAAGGTTCTGGTATTCTTATTTCTTATAGGTCAAACGTAAAGGAGTAAATTTGTGATCCCTGAAATTTTTATTGCAGAGGAAAAGGACCGGCAGAGGGCTCTCGATACCATTTTGTTAGGTTTCGTATCGGATCCGTTCGTACGTTGGATTTGTCCTGAGGCCAATAATTACCTTTCATTTGTCCAAGCGTTCAATGCTTATGGGGGTAACGCAATAAACAATAAAACGGCGTTTATCGCAGAACATTTTTCAGGAGCGGCTCTTTGGTTGCCTCCAGGCGTTGAAGCTGATGAAGAAACTTTTGTTGCGGAAATTGAGAAAAACGTTGACCCAGACCGTCATGAAAATTTATTTGCTATTCTGGAAGCGCTAGAAGAATACCATCCAAAAGAGGACTGTTGGTACTTGCCACTAATTGCAGTCGATCCATCTCATCAAGGTGAGGGGATTGGATCGCAGTTGATGAAGCGAGCAATCGAGGCTGTTGATAAGGACGGACTACCGGCGTACCTCGAGTCCTCAAATCCACGGAATATGTCACTTTACATGCGCTATGGTTTTGAGACGATGGGGCAGATAAAAATCGGTAACGCGCCGCCGCTTCATCCGATGCTAAGAATTGCGAGGTGATATTTTGAGGATAATTTACCCTTTGCTTTTTAAGCTAACCTTAGATTATCAGTAGAGTCGATTGTCGCCCAATGGGACTTCTAGGGTGTTGGGTGAGGTTTTTTCTGGGCCGCCTATCATTTCATCGTAAGCGCTTTCTTGGCGCAAGACTGTCTCTTTTGCCTTCACTTTACATAAGATTTTTTGAAGCTCTATTAACTTAAAAGAGCGCAGTACTTTTCCCTTATCATCCGTTATGTAGTGTTCTTTACCTTCAAGCACTACTGAGGCTTGATACAAGCTGATATCAATTGAGTGATAAATCAGCTTATCCACAAAAAAGTACTTCGCTAGTTTTGAAACATTAATCATATTTTAAAGGACGGTTTAGTTAACAATATGGCTATTGTAAAGGTTGCGGTCTGAGCAAGTCATCATATCGTTTGGTCCGACGACATTGTACGCAGTACTATCAATTCTCTTGGCAAGCTCTACTGGAGACTCCCCAATTACCCTTATTATTATTTGTGAACCACCTTGAATATTGGGTGAACCACCAAGAAGCAATTGAGAGATCTGCATTGCGCTGGCATCCCCATTTGCGCGATAACGTTCGTTGATTTGTAATCCGCGCCGATATACGTCTTCAATTGAGTAACCGCTGTTCAAAGTGCACATCCGCGCTGTGACTAAAGATTGATCACCCTCAAGATTTTGATAGGGGCGCGCACCTTCTCCCACCTGCCAATTTCTCCAAAATCTTCGGTTAGAATCGTCGCAAACATACATTTCTTGAATTTCTCGATTATCGGTGCCGACATCTTCAGCCCAATGCTCAAGGTTACGCCAAGAAACGACCCTTATGAACGAATTTTCTGGTTGCCCAACACCTGAAATGCTCTGTCTAAAAAAAGTGCGATTTGGTGAGAAATTTGAATTTTCTATCGTTTTCTCCCGGGCTACAACCTGTTGAAAGTCGTAGCCGTCACGGATTTGACATGCAGTTGTTACGTAGAGCCCTGCCTCGGGCATTTCCTGGCCTATTGCAATTCTGGCCAAGACCGAGAGGCCAATTGCAGTTGTAGTGATAAGTTTAAAACGTTTCATAGAGGATCCTATTTTTCTGTTGGTCAATGTTTAAGCTAATGGCTTACATTTTTGGTAGTGAAAAACTTGTAGATTAAGGTTGCCAGCACTTCGATGACAACCTATTACGCCCTTTTAGTTGTTTGCGGTATAGATTCGGTGAGATACCCACAGGGTACCAATCTCGCAAGTCATCGGCGTTCCGCCGCCTAAACCCTCGTTTGGATTTATTGACCCACCCTTCATACCATCCAAGGTGGCGCCAAAATCTTGCGGATCTGAATAAACGAAAGACATACTAATTTGGCTTCCGCCTGTAATTCGCGGACCGCCATATCGACGAGCACTCACCGCTGAGTAAGCCTCAAGATTTGCGCCCATCGTTTCAGCAACAGCGACCGCATCCTCGACTGTTGTCTCTCCGTTAAGATCACATCTACGTGTTGTCATTAATGTTGCTTCAGTATCATCGAATGTAGTTTCTTGATTGCCGACGTAGACGTCAGAGATTCTGGCCGTGACGCTGCACGACGCAAGATCGTCGAATGTAATTCCATTGCGGGCGGCGGCGCGATTTCTTTGAACTGAACGTTTTGACACCAAGTCCGCATAACCGCTGTAGTATTGGACCATAATGAAGTCCCAGTCAGGAGGCGTATTGGTGGTATAGGCCGTGGGCTCGCGAAAAAACACCGCGTTTGGTACCGAGTCTTCGTTGAATGAGAAATCGCGAGATATTGAGACTACATCACTCATGGAGTATCCAGGATTTATTGTGCAGGCTCGCGAGCGCGTTATAGTATTTTGATTTTGGGCAAAAGCAGTAGCCGAAGTTAAAAATGCCGCGATTACCGTGATGATAAAAGTATGATTTTTCATTTTATATTCCTCAATGTTCATTAGGTTTTTAACCATTGCTTCGATAAATCGCTGTTGTAGTCCAGAGTGCAGGACGATTGCATGAAAAAGGGCTCGTTGAATTTGAACTTGTAACTAATCGTAATCCCTCTCTAGTTAAGTCGAGCCTTTCGTGTATTTTTTCCCTGGATGAGCCAACTTCTGCAAGAATAAAGTCGTAACCTGGATTTTGCGGTCCACCTAGACCCGGGATGTAAATCTGAACGAGTTCATCACTACCAGCGTCGGCATAGCTTTGCGAGGCAGTTTTAATCCGATTGTAGGAATGGTTTATATTGGTTCCGGGGCGCATAGAGCAGAACCGGGTCAGCATTGTGGAACTATCAGGTTGTGCGTCTTGATATGCTTCACTTTGGTGGCCGGTAATCGCCCTGACTACAGACGGATTCCCGCAAGTTAGCGGTAGTCGTCCACCGGTATTACCTGCAGCACTGCGTCTTTCTAACATTTCTGCATAGCTGGGATAATAAGCTGCGATTTGGACGTCCCAAGTTTCTTGATATTCAGCCGTGGTGTAAATAGGTCTGCGCATAAAAACGGATTGTGCTGAGCTGTCATCACGGTCTAAGTTTCGCGCGCGTTCAACTACTTCATCGAACGTAAAGCCCTGATCAATAGTGCAATTAAGCGTTCTGACAACTGCGCCAGCGGGTATCATTTGTTGCGCCTGGCTTAAAAACGAAAAAACACACAATAAGATGGAAATTGATATTAATAATTTTTTTTTCATTGCTTCATCCTTGATTTAAAATTAGTCCAACATTTTTACGTGAAGTTTGCTTTGATTTTAAATGCTCTTGAGATGAGGAAAGCCTAACAGGATGGCAGTACAAAGATCGGAGTGTCGTTGTTTTTAACCTTTGGGATAGCAATGTTTTTTTACCGCTAAGGTTAACAACTAAACTGCTAGAACTAACCTCTTCTTGACTAGTCATACCATAAGTTGATTTTTTTTTAAACTTAATATTCGTTATGCGACGTTTTGTCGCATAACAGATTTGTATTTGTCGATTTATCAAATTTATAAAGGCTTGAAAGAATTGTCGTTCGAACGTCAGCTTTCAGTTAGGGTAAATATTAAGTTTCGAAAAATTTGCGCTAGTGAAGGGCATGCGCCCAAACGCGTGCACCAATGCAGGGCGGAATTCCATTAAAAAACGTAAAATTTTTTTATTCGCGGTCGTCATAACTATAAGTTCTTCCAACGTTACAAAGTTGGCTTAGTTTTTGCTTAGTCTTTGTCGGGGACAAATTTTGTCGTTAATTTAATTTTTTCAAGGGACTTTTATAATATGAAAACTAGAATTGCCGCACTTGCTATTACTGGATTCCTCGCTTCATCGGGGACCACATTCGCAGATGAATGGTCTGCAAATTTTGGAGCTAGCAACAATTATATTTGGCGCGGTCTTACCCAATCAATTAATGAAGGTGCCATTTCTGGTGGTATCGATTACGCCAGTGACAGTGGTTTTTATCTTGGAACTTGGGCGTCTAATGTTTCGTATGATGCAGACGATGCCTATTCGTATGAGCACGATATGTATTTCGGTTTCAGTGGGGAGGCCAGCGGTTTCAGTTATGACATAGGATACCTCTACTATAACTATGATGAGAATGCCGGGTATGATTTTGGAGAAATTTACGGGTCAATTGCTGTGGGAAATTTCAGCCTTGGCCTCTCGCTTTTAGCCAATGCTGAGCCAGACGAAGGACCAGGAGAAGATTTTGGTTTCGCTAAAGCGTCCTATACATCCCTTGATTATGTAATTCCATTAGCTAGTGGAGCGGAGATCGGTTTGCATGCCGGATTCCATGAAGGCGATTTCATGTACTCGTTTAACGGCGCGACTGACGATTACTGGGATTTCAATGTTAGTATTGCGAAGGACGGCTTCTCTGCAATGATTACTACGACGACCTTAGGTGATGATGACAATGGTGACGGTGTGGAAGACTATGCGAGCATGCCGGCGAGAGACAATGACGAAATGAAGTTTGTTGTTGGTTACTCTATGGACTTCGAACTTTAATCTCAAAATAGTCCAAATCGTTAATAATAAAAGCCGACTGTAAGAAATTGCAGTCGGCTTTTTTATGCGTCTCGTTTTATCCCCCGTGTCGCTCTGACTCAACTATATAGTCGTGGGCAACGGAAATCGCAGTGCTACGTTCTTGAAAAAACATTTTATCTTCAAGGCAGCAATCTGCTTCGAGATCTCGCAGAACTTGTCGCACCTCTGCGTTCATGCCGAAAATATAGAGTGGCTTCTTCATCGTTTGTGCGTCGCAACTTATCGTTTCCATGGCGCGAGCTGCCGATGCATCTATGAATGGAACACGACTGAAATCTAAAATTAAAGCACTTCTGTCTTTAGAGAATTGGCGCATTTGATGGACCAAATCGCTTGCGGCCCCAAAGCTCAGTGGTCCTGAGAATTCAAAAAACATCAATTGATTCTTGATTGCTTTTAAAAGACTCTCCTCTTCTTCGGAAAGATCCCCCGATATGTTTTCAACTGACCCATCCAGCTCTGCTAACTGTAAGTCAGACATTTGTTTAACAAAAGCGAGAGAGGCAAGTACAACTCCAACAATAACGGCAGTAATCAGGTCGACGAAAATTGTTAGGATTAGAACGACGAGCATAAGGGCTAAATCCCAACGAGGGCCTCGATGCGCTCGGCGTAAATAAGTGAAGTCAATGATGTCGTAACCCGTTTTGACTAAAATTCCAGCTAACACCGCATGCGGAATCTTAGAAGCGAGGGGCGCTAATAGAATTACGATAGAGAGCAGAAATAAACTGTGTAACATGCCAGATAGCTTCGTCCGTCCGCCTGTTCGAATATTAACGACAGTTCGCATAGTAGCTCCGGCGCCGGGAATGCCACCGAAAAATCCCGCAAAGATATTGCCCGCACCCTGACCTATAAGTTCCTGATTCGAGTTGTGTTTGGTCCGTGTCATGTTGTCTGCGACGAGGGATGTTAGTAGGCTGTCAAGAGAGCCAAGCAGAGCCAGGACGAGAGCAGCCTCAAACACTATCATCGCTGTCTCCTGTTCCATCGTTGGCATGACGAATGAAGGTAGACCTGTAGGTATGTCTCCCAAAATTGGGGCACCAACAATTAATTCACTCAAAACAGTGCCGATGATGAGTGCAGCAAGAGGAGGTGGGACAAATTTCCCAAGATTTCTGGGCCACTTAAATACAATTATCAAGGTTAGCACGCTCAGGCCAAGTGCAACTCCATTGGGGTCTGCGATGGCGCTCGGTATGGCTGATATAGCTGGAATTGTTCCGGTGCCGATTGGTTCGTGTCCAAATAGGCGGCTCGCTTGCAGGGCGATTATGATGCACCCGATACCAGTCATGAAGCCAGACACCACAGGATAAGGAACTAATCTAATATACTGCCCAAGCTTGAGAACACCGAAAGCGATTTGCAGTATACCGGCCAGAATTACTGTTGCAAAAACCAGCCCAGGCTCTCCATTAAGCGCGCTGTAGATTCCGGCAAAAACAACGATCATAGGGCCGGTTGGACCAGAAACTTGGGATGGGGTTCCGCCCAAAAGAGCAGCAAAGAAACCCACGAAGATCGCTCCGTACAATCCGGCAATAGGGCCAGCACCTGATGCTTCCCCGAAGGCAAGAGCAAGAGGCAGGGCTACAACGGCGGCTGTTAGACCGCCATAGATATCCCCTTTAAGATGTTTTGGGCTCGCGCTCAGCATAAAATTTCACCTGAATAAAGTAATTGTTAGATTCAAAAATACGTAAAAATCCCTTAAAATCTATAAATCAGCCTATAAATGCTGCTAACGTAACAGTATTCGCTTGGACGATCGAGACTAAATAAACGGCTCAGGTCTCGGTTAAAGTAAAATCTCCCGTGAGCATTTCAAATAGGAAAATGTCACTTTCACTGTTTAGGCTAGTAGTTTACATAGTGATATATGATAATAATATTGTTTATATGTGTATTTCGTTATAGATTTTGACTATCGCAAAGTTTTTGAATTTTCCAGTGAAAATGGAACGAACTGTATGGACAACTTGCAAAGCCTTTCATTGAAACAGTTACAGTATTTTGCCGCCGTTGCAGAATATGGGAGTTTTAGAAGAGCCGCAGTGCGGTTAAATCTGACACAACCTACGATTAGTAATCAAATTGGAATAATGGAAAAGACATTAAAATTTCAATTGTTTGAACGTAACAATAAAGGCATAAGCATTACCCCAGAGGCGCGAGAGATGCTTCCGAGTGCGAGACGTGTTCTGGAGGAAGCGCAAGGATTTATGACCCAGGCTGCCCTGCTATCTGGCGGGGGAATGGGGACTTTTCGCTTGGGAGTGACGCCCACGCTTGGTCCTTACCTACTTCCACACGTTCTCAATCCAATTCATGGTCGCTACAGTGAGCTAAAGCTATACGTGCGAGAGGAGGTTCCCGTCGAGCTTGAAACCGGTCTCATAAATGGCCAGCATGATCTTATTCTCACGACTTTACCGGTTATGTCGAATGAGCTTGTTGTTACTCCTCTCTTTCGAGAGCCCCTGAAACTTGCATTAGCGAAAGATCATAGGCTGGCTAAAAAAGAGAGTATCAATCACCGAGATTTGTACGCTGAACCGGTTCTGACTATCGGCGAGAACCACTTGTTTAATCGCCAAATTACAGAGCTATGTGAAAGGGTAGGTGCTGTCGTTCGTCGGGATTATGAGGGAACAAGTTTGGATACGCTGCGCCAGATGGTTGTAATGGGGATGGGCGTCGCTTTTTTGCCGGCATTATACGCAATGTCGGAAATTCGCGATGAGCAAGAGCTCAGGGTGGCCGATGTAGACGGGATAAAGATGGTTCGTAATCATGCGCTCGTCTGGCGGAACACCTCGCCATCTAGAAAATTTTACAAGGAATTAGCAAGAGAGATGAAGTGGATAATCGAAACGACTTTAACGGATTCAATTTTACCGGCTATAGAAAATTAGGGAGATAAGAATTATTGAGTATGAGAAGCAGGTTGTGATTATGGTGTGTATACTAGTCTCTTGTCTCTAAATTAAAGATCCGCTATGCCTAAACCCTCTGATCGATCTTCCTCCTTCAGTAAAGATCCTCACGCTGAAAGAGAGGCAGAGAATTACTCGAATCCCGTACCAAGCAGGGAATATTTGTTGAATTTTCTAGCTGAGATTGGCCACCCGGTGGCCCACTTTGACATTTGTTTAAAATTATCTTTAGAAACTGCGGACAGCGTTGAGGCGATGCGCCGCCGGCTCATCGCTATGAGTCGTGATGGCCAGATTGTCATTAACAGAAAGGGCCTATATGGCTTGGCTGCGAGCATGGACCTCGTAAAAGGAAAAGTACAAGGCAACAGAGACGGCTTCGGATATTTTATTCCCGAAAAAGGTGGCGAGGATTTTTTCCTCGGCGCCAGGGAAATGGGAAAGTTATTTGACGGTGACGAAGTGCTTGTACGAGTCTCAGGTGTTGATCGCCGCGGCCGGAAAGAAGCTGCTGTGGTAGAGGTGCTAAACCGACGTTATCGTGAAATCGTTGGTCGGTATTATTACGAGAACGGTTATGGATTTTTAGTTCCAGAAAGTAAGCGAATCAACCACGAAATTTTGATTCCTAATAAGCCCACCAGGGGCGCTGGCAATGGTGAATTTGTTGTTGCTGAAATTATTTCGTATCCGGAAAAAAACAGAAAAGCTGTTGGCCGTATTTCAGAGATTTTGGGAGATCGGGTTGCGCCCGGCGTTGAAGTTGAAATAGCTCTGCGTAGTCATGAGATTCCCAGTGAATTCAGTGCTGACGCTATTCGGCAAGCTAAAATTTTAGGTAAGGAGATAAAAGAGGACGATCTGGAAGGAAGATATGATTTGAGAGACCTTCCTTTCATTACCATCGACGGTGAGGATGCCAAAGATTTTGACGATGCGGTTTTTGTAAGAGACCGGGATGGAGGAGGGTGGTCACTTTTCGTGGCGATTGCTGATGTTGCTCATTATGTATGTCCCGACAGCCCGTTGGATAATGACGCGGTGAGTCGGGGAAGCTCTGTATATTTCCCCGGACATGTTGTACCTATGCTTCCAGAGAAACTCTCTAATGGACTCTGCTCCCTTAAACCGGATGTCGACCGTTTGGTTCTGGTGTGCGAAATATCCATTGCAGAATCAGGTGAGTCTCTGAGCAGTGTTTTTTATGAAGCGGTAATACATTCGCACGGTCGGCTAACTTATGATGAGGTTGCGACAATCTTGAATGCGCCTGAGTCTAACGTCAGAGAAAAGCAACGACTCAAAGTTCTCAGCAAATACTCTGAGTTAGTGTCACATATAGAAAGGCTGGGCTCTCTTTTTCACGCGCTTCATGGATTCCGACAGAACAATGGAGCAATGGATTTTGATACGGTGGAGACTCGGATTGTCTTCGGGGAAAATCGTAAAATCCGCGAAATAGTCCCCGTTGAAAGAAATAACGCGCACCGGCTGGTTGAAGAATGCATGCTTCGCGCGAATGTAGCCGCGGCAGAACTACTGACTGAGTCTAAGTTGCCGGCGCTTTTCAGAGTCCACGAGGGTCCGAATCCCGAAAAACTCGAAAATTTGCGTTTATTCCTGAAGGAAATGGGTGTGGTGCTGGGTGGGGGTGAAAAACCGAACCCAAAGGACTATCAACTAGTTCTTAAGAAGATAGTTGGTCGCGCAGATTATAACTTGATTCAAACCATGCTAATACGCTCGATGATGCAGGCAGTGTATCAGCCAGATAATGTTGGGCATTTTGGCCTAGGATATGAAGCCTACACCCATTTCACGTCACCAATTCGTCGCTATCCGGATTTGTTGGTTCATAGAGCGATTCGGTATCTGGTGCGTCACAGCAAAAACGAAAATGTTCGAAAGAAAGCCGGTGCTAGCAAGATTCCTTTGAGAGATATTTATCCTTACGATCATAAAGCTATGATCGAATTGGGAGAATCTTGCTCGAGTTTTGAGCGTAGGGCCGATGCCGCTGCCTACGGTGTCATCGATTGGTTAAAGTGTGAATACATGCAGAACAAAATTGGGGATGAATTTTTTGGCACGGTTGTTTCTGTAACTAGTTTCGGGTTATTCGTGGAGTTAAACGAGATATTTGTAGAGGGACTTATTCATATCTCCGAGTTGGGTAATGATTATTATCTGTTTGATCAAATTCACCACGCTTTGAAGGGAGAGAGGAGTGGGAAAACATATCGATTGGGTGATGTGATTGAGGTAACCGTTGTTCGAGTTGATCTTGATGACCTTAAAATTGATTTGCAATTGTCGGGTGCGGACGCAGCGCAGGAAGC
>PAEL01000061.1 GCA_002700775.1 Gammaproteobacteria bacterium
ACGGTGTTATGCCGCTACTGGCTGGAATAACTCTATTTACTTTATTTAGTCAGGGACCGACTTATTCTACGGTCGAAGTGGCTCCAAATGATCATATCCGTGGGGATTCAGAAAGTCCGGTGACGCTAGTTGTTTATGCAGATTTTCAATGCCCTGCCTGTGCAACTGAACATCAAGCAATGATGAGAGTCTGGCCTCAGATCAGTTCCAACGCACGTTTAATCTTCCGGCACTTTCCAATAACAGCTGCGCACCCTAACTCTTGGGCAGCTTCTCTTTATGCTGAGGCAGCCGCAAAACAAGGGCGTTTTTGGGAAATGCACGATTATTTGTTCCAGACCCAAGCTGTTTGGTCAAACCTACAGAACGTGGAGCAAGAGTTTGACAGTTATGCCCTCGAATTAAACTTAGATATTGAACAACTCCACCTGGATATTGCCTCATCTGAGACGATTGCAAAAATTCGCAACGATCAACGAGGTGGTAATTCTGCTGGTGTGTTGTCCACTCCTTCTGTATTCATCAATGGCAAACTACTCAATCGGCCGAATGCGACACGAATTCGTAACGCGGTAAAGGAAGCAGCTTCGCTGAGTGGTTGAGATAAGAGATCAAAGGCTTCAGCTAGGAAATAGCATAAATGGATACAAGCCTAATCTTGTGGCTGGAAGAAAACACTGCCCTCGCAATCCCGCTCTTAATATTCTTCGCCTTCGCTGAAGCGTGTTTTGGAATCGGTCTATTCACCTCTGGAGTAATTCTGCTTGGAGTTGCTACCGTAATTGCCGCAAACGAATTAGCAACGCCGATAGAAATCGTAATTTTTGCATGGCTAGGCGCATGCTGCGGAGATAACGTGGGTTTTTATTTCGGCAGAGCAGTTGGTCCGACCTTGCTAGGGTCTAAATTTTTCTCCAAGTATAAAGCGACGATTCAAAGAGCCGAGCAATTAACGAATCGTTTTGGTTGGGGAGCAATATTCTTCGGGAGATTTATTCCAGCCCTGCGATCATTAGTCCCCTTCCTCGTAGGCATCAATCGTTTCCCGAAATTTCGTTACTTTTTTCTTGATGCTTTAGCTTGTGGGCTATGGGCGATCGCACTGGGCGGAATTGTTTTCGGCCTTAATCAATTTGATATTTTATAAAGCCTCGAAAAAAAGGCCAGGGTTACCGGCCTTTTATGTTATACCCTAATCTCAATGACCTCCACCGCTCTCGGCTTGAGCCTCTGGCAAAGCCATCGCTGTAAGCTTAGAGCCAGTTTGAAGAATTATGTATTGATGACCGTCGTAAACCCATGAGCTCATCCCATAACTGCTGCGTGCGGGCGCCTCAATTTCGTTGAGTATCTCACCCGTCATTTTATCAATAGCATATAGCATTGGCGTTCCATCACTTGCTGCATCGGAATAAACCAGCATATTTGCCGTAGCTACCATGGGGACTAACGCGCCTGTCCCAGTATTGCCAATATCCAAGCCTTGGAGCGCTGGGTTATTTTTAATTCTGTTCGGTGTTTCTCCCGTAGGAATCATCCATAGATGCTCGCCCGTATTCATGTCTATTGCGGTGATCCGACTATACGGTGGCTTCCACATCGGGATCCCCGCGGGATGTCGCGGCGGCCTTGCTGTCGCTCCAGGTCCGGCATTTGCCCACTCGGAGAGTGTTACACCGGTGGTATTCGGATATAGCAAATCAGCTTCCTCACCTGGAATTAGACGCAACGCAAAACACGCTTTGTGGGAAGACACGTAAAGAATGCCTTTATTAGGATCAGCTACTGCGGGCGACGTAATGTTTGCCCCCCCAGCACCACCCGGACAATTCATCGCGGCAAATTTCCCAGTATCATTCCCTGCATGAATCGGCGGATTAAAAAGCGGACCCATCTGATAATTGGAGATTGCCTCAATTGCCTGCTCGCGAATTTCAGGCGTAAAATCCGCAAGGTCGTCAATCGTTATACCTTGCATATCGTACGGAGCGGGTTTCGTGACATACGGTTGCGTTGGGGAAAGCACCTCACCGGGGACTATCGAGGGCGGAACCGGTCGATCCACGATCGGCCAAAGCGGTTCTCCTGTAATCCTGTCAAACGCGTAAACCCACGACTGCTTCGTAATTTGAGCTACCGCAGGAACCTTGCCTCTCCCGGGCATGTCAAGATCAAGCAACACCGGCGCAGTTGGGTTATCAAAATTCCAGATCTCGTGCTTAACCATCTGAAAATGCCACTTCCTTTTGCCGGTCCGCGTGTCCAAAGCAATTATCGCTGCACCATAGAGATTATCGCCTGGACGAAAACCTCCATAATAGTCAATCGTGGCGCTATTGGTCGGAATGTAGACTAGATTATTCTCTGGATCAGCCGAGAGCGGCGCCCAAGAAGAAACATCACCAGTCCACTCCCACGCATCATTCTCCCATGTCTCATGACCGTACTCACCAGGCTTTGGAATAACATTAAACTTCCACTTAAATTCACCACTCCGAGAATCATAAGCAAGGATATCCCCCGGAACATTTTCAACTCTAGATTGGTGGTAACCCTGCTCAGCCGAATTACCCACCACTACGACGTCATTAACCACGATCGGCGGCGACGATGAAGTAATATAGCCTGTTTCTAACGGAAGCCCTTTTGCAACGTCGTAGGGGTGACCCAAGTCTGCTAGAAGGTCAACGACACCCGTAGATGGAAACCCATCAATTGGAACTTTTTTTCCAAAACCCTCCAACGGAATTCCAGTATCAGCGTCAAGCGCTGTCAGAAAAAAGCCGGGCGAAACGATATAAATAACATTCTTGCCATCAACCGTCCCATAGCCAACGCCTTTTCCATAATCGGCCCTCATCGAGTACTCTGCTCGTGGAGTGTCCGGCTCTCGGTAAGACCAGAGAGTCTCACCGGTCTTCGGGTCAATCGCGATCACATAACGCTTGTTGCCGGCGACAGTAAACAACTTACCGTCTATTAAAGAGGGTGTCGCGCGGCCGCTAACTGCGTTAAAACTCGCTCCATCCCACTCCCAGGCCACCTCGAGATCTGAAAAATTGCTCGCATTTATCTCGTCTGCCGGCGAGTAACGAGTGTGAGCAAAATCCCCACCCAGAGTTACCCATTCGTCCGGAGACAACTGTGCCAATGAGAGACCAGAACCACCAAGAAAAAGCATCGACGCTATCAACGCAAAAAATTGTGACTCTGCCTTTATATTTAATAAGCTTGATTTACCCAATTCATTTCCCCTTATGCGCGACTCTCATTTTTTATTCAACATTGCTAACACTACCAAAAAATCGACTCTTAAACTACAGGTCGGCTTCTACGGTCTATACAAAATATCTTCTCGGCTGATAATAAAATATACGCATCCCTATTCTAAAAGACATCGTCCCAAAGAAATAAAACGCCTGTAGATGAATTCCCGAGCACCAAACCTAAACCTTAGTCTTCAGTGGAATAAAATGCTTTAGTCGCCCTGTAGAGACTGTGTACATCGATTTTTGAACTGACTGCAAATGGCGTATGAATTGAAAGCAGTGGTACACCAAAATCGATTACTTCGATATTCTGCCTAGAGAACTCACCACCGATAGTTCCCCCTCCCGCACTTCCAACTTTATAGGTACTTGTCTGCCAAGGTATGCTATTTCGATCGAGCAGGTTTCGAGTCCAAGCAATGAATTCACTGTTTGCGGTGTTACCTTGCCCGTAAAGCTTTAAATTTAACCCGAAGCCAAGGCGAGGCGCATTACCTGACTCCCAAACTCCGGGATTCATTGGATTAACACCAGGATTTACATCAAGAGACAGAAATTTACTTTGACGAAAAGCCGTCCTCAAAATTGGCTCCTTGTAATCACTACCCAATTGTAAGTAAAGAAGTCTAGAAAGAAGGTCCTCAAAATACTGAGATTTAGCACCCGTATTGTTTCTATTTCCAACCTCCTCGTTGTCTACTAGATAGGCCATTACAGTCTTCCTCGGAACACCGATCTCTGCTATCGCTCGAAGGGTTGTATAGGCAGCAAGACGATCATCTTGACCGTAAGCTGAAATAAGACCTCGATCAAACCCGAGATCTCTCGGTTTACCTGCCGGGACCAAAGCCAATTCCGAGGAGACTAGGTCAGCTCTAGAGATACCATATTGCGTTTCTAAAAAGCCTAGCACCTCTTCCTCAACGGACCCACCATCGACAAGGTTTGGAATGTGCGCAACAATCGGATCTAAATCTTCCGGACCAATAAATTCTCTCAGGGTCTTTCCATTTCGATCCCTATCAACATGAGGCGACAATTCGGGAATCAAAAAAATGGGGTCGTCAGGGTGTAAACCCACTGAAATCGGCACACGCGCTCCGTCTTTTTTATCTACATGTCCTATCAAAGCCAACGGCAAATTTGTCCACTGATGGAACTTAATACCACCATGGAAATTAGTCTGGAATAACGCAAACCCGTTGTCCTCATACAAGGGCCGCCCTTTCAACTCCAATCGCGGCGAATCAATGTGCGCTCCAACAATATGAAGACCCGATACGAGCGCCTCTCTGCCGATAACGAAAAGGCTTATCGTTCTGTCACGATTTACTTCATAAATTTTCTGACCCGGGGCCAAACTATTGACAAGTTGAAGGTTTTCAAATCCGTTACCCTCAGCGAAATTGATGGCATTCGTAACGAAACTTAACTCGGTACGAGCCCCATCAATAAAATTTTTGTAACTCTCAGCAAACTCATAAACAGAGCTTTTTTCTTCACTCGAAATACCAATCCACGCTGACTCACAATCTAATCGATCACTACAGCCATTTGTTTGAGCCTCCACCGTTTGACGCGAGCAAAAAGCGCACACTGTTAAAACAAAAAGCAGATTAAATCTTGACCAGCCTTTCGCAGTAAAAAGAGGCCCAGAAAACTCAACTCCAAGCACCTTGACTGAGTTTAATTCATCGATAGAAACCATTTTTTCCTCACCTTCATCTTTATTAATCACAATGACCATTTTTACGCTAAGAAAAAACACTGAAAAGCTAAGGGTCTGAAAAATCTCTTAAGTAACCCGAGAGCGCAGACGGATCAATATTTCCACCAGAGAGTATAACAACCACTTTTTTATTTTTTATCGAAACCTTCCGAGCGAGTATCGCTGCGAGCGCGGCTGCACCACCAGGCTCGACAACTAATTTTAAGTAACGAGCAGCAAAACTAACCGCGCGGGCGATATCCTCCTCAGTAACGATCAAAAAATCATCAACCAGCTCTTTATTAATTAACCAAGTTAACTCTCCGGGCGTTGTAGCCATAAGGCTATCACAACTTGTTTTTTCCAACGGCTCGATGCGTATACGTCGGCCCGCGTTTTTTGATAAAAAATGATCGTTATAGAACTCTGGTTCAACACCGTAAATGTGAGTTTGGGGGTTTGATCCTTTAACAGCTGTCGCCAGACCCGAGAGGAGACCGCCACCTCCGCAGGGACTTATAACGATATCAGGATGCCAGCCAGCCATCGCTGAGTCTCTCATTATCTCAAGACCACAAGTTCCCTGACCCGCCATAACCTCAGGGTCGTCAAAGGCCGGAACGAGAACCGCACCTGTCTTCGATGCAATGTCCGACGCGATCTCTTCTCGGGACTCAGTTTCTCGATCATAAAGACGTATTGTCGCACCCAACGACGCGGTGCCTTTCTTTTTTACCTCAGGCGCATCTGACGGCATGACGATAGTGGCTTGCATCCCAAGCAAACGTGCTGCATAAGCAACACCCTGAGCGTGATTTCCAGAGGAGAACGCGACTACTCCATTTTTACGCTCATGGTTGCTTAATTGCACCATACGGTTATACGCCCCTCGAAATTTAAAAGCCCCAATATGTTGTAAATTTTCTGCTTTTAAAAAAACATTGGCCTCAAGACGACGATCAAGTTCAGGGTTCGTAACTAATGGCGTTCGAACAGCAACCGGCTCAAGTCTCTTCGACGCAGACTCAACGTCAGCTAAACAGATTGGCAGACTTTCTAAAGCCACAACGAAACACACTTATGAAAAGAAAACATTAAAAAATCCTTATTGGTCTTTATTCTTTTTAATTGACGGCTCCCTGCGTGAAGCGAACTTTGATGGTTTCCTATTTTTCTTAATACGTCTTTTTTGAGCCACTTGTTGAGCTGTCAGATTTTCTTCATGTTTAGTGAACGGATTATCAGTTGTCCTCAGTTCAATCCGCACGGGTGTGCCCTCAAGCTTTAAAGCAGTACGAAAAGTCTTTTCAAGGTAACGGCTATAGTTCGCCGGTAGCTTTTCCGTCTGCTTACCATGTATAACAATTATAGGAGGGTTATGACCACCCGTATGAGCATATTTAAGCTTAATTCGTCTGCCATTTATTACCGGCGGTGCATGATCAATTATTGCATCCTGCAGAATCTGAGTGAGACGATTAGTGGAAAGAATCTTTTGGGCTGATTCGTAAGCGGTGTGAATAGATTTGTAAAGGTCCCCCACTCCAGTTCCATGCAGCGCTGAAATAAAATGAATCTTAGCAAAATTTACAAACGCAAACCTCCGAGAAATTTCTGATTTTATTTTTTCCTTTTCTCCTACTCCTAATCCATCCCATTTATTTAACGCTATAACCAGCGCTCTGCCTGTCTCGATAACATAACCGAGGAGATGGAGGTCTTGTTCCACAATCCCAGTTCGCGCGTCGATCACTAGAATCGCCACGTTAGAATCTTGAATCGCCTGAAGAGACTTCACTACAGAAAATTTTTCAACTGTTTCCTTAGTCTTGCCGCGCTTTCGGATCCCAGCAGTATCGATGAGGGTGTATTTCTGGGCTCTCCTCTCAAAAGGAACGTAAATACTGTCCCGAGTCGTACCAGGCTGATCAAACACAACAACACGATCCTCACCTAACATCCTATTAACTAAAGTGGATTTTCCAACATTGGGTCGTCCAGCGATCGCAATTTTGATACCCATTAACTGAGAGGCACTGGCGTCCGATTCGGAAACAATATCATTATTTAACAACTGGTTATTAAACGTATCCAATACCTTCGAGAGCAGTGATGAAACGCCTTTGCCTTGCGTAGCAGTAATCGGATATAAATCTCTTATACCCAGACTATAAAAATCTGCCAAAGCAATGTCGGTGTCGAGACCATCAACTTTATTCACCACTAGGTAAGTGCACTTTTGGTGCTTTCTCAAATATTCCAGAATCCGGTTATCGTCCGGTAAGAGCCCATCCTTTGCATCAACTAAAAAAAGGCAGACATTTGCCTCCACAATCGCTTGAAGAGACTGCGACGCCATCTCAAGATCTATTCCCTCTTCATCTCCGCTGATTCCACCAGTATCAATAACGATAAATCGCTCATCCTTAACCTTGCCCTCACCGTACTTTCGGTCCCGAGTTAACCCGGGCATATTCGCGACAATCGCTTCGCGCGATTTCGTAAGTCGATTAAAAAGAGTGGATTTACCTACGTTAGGGCGTCCAACAAGCGCAATTACTGGCTTCATACAAGACCCTAATTCTATAAAAAAGAGAAGAATTACTTACAGGATTAAAGACAAAGCTCACTCAATTCGATAAGCCGATAGACGTCCACTATCTCCGTAGACATAGAGGAGGCCATTCGCTGACAGCAAGTTTGATCGCACCCCATTACTATCAATTTGTTCCCGACCAACAATTCTTCCATCGATTTGAGATAGCAGATGCACATAACCTTCAAAATCCGCCACTGCTACATAATTATTTATTGACAGAGGAGCCGTAAGAGGCCGGAATTTTAAATCAAAATTCTCCCACACAACCTCATCAGTGTTGTCTCGTATTGCAAATACCTGGCTTTCATCATCCACATAATAGAGGTTACCAAAGCCTTGCGCCAAACCGTGATAACTTGAAGCTTCAAGGCCCCAAACTATTCTACCGGTTTCAATATCGAGCGCCATCAAATTACCTTGATAGCTTGACGCGAATATCCTTTGCCCATCGACCAACAAATCTCCATCAATATCAATCACGCGGTCAATATCGTACTCCCCTTCAGGAACTGCAACACGTTCTTCCCAGCGCCAAACTCCGTCGGAGGCGTTAACAGCAACAAGAGTACCGTTACTGAAACCCGCTAACACCAATCCTGATGAGGAAATTACCGGAGCACTGCTGCCACGAAGTGTGAGTGCTGGTAATGTCGTCTCGTAGGTCCAACGCTGCGACCCATCCTCGACACTCAACGCTATCAACTTTTCATCCACAGTCTGAAGTACAACAACATCATCCTTCGCATTCGGAGCAGATAAAACCTCGCTTGAAACGGGCGCCGACCAAGAAATATCACCACTATTTTTGTCGAGGGCGATTACTTTTGCATCTTCCGAAGCGACAAATACGAGCCCTGATCCAATGCCTGCACCACCAGTAATTTGGACACCCAGATTAGTGCTCCAGACAAGATCTCCATCAATAGCGGAATGTGCAGCGACAACTCCACTGGCGCTTGCTGCATATATCATATTTCCGTCCAGAACCGGCTTGAGAGAGTTATAAACATCTCCCTGGCCCTTACCTATTGATGCGCTCCATACCCTTCGAAGCAATACCTCGCGGTCAATTCCGACGAGTTCAGTTGGCGGATCAATTTCTTCATCACCAAACCAGTTCCTTGGATTTACACGACTTTCATTCAAATTAGCACAGCCATTCAATACGAAAAAAAAAGCTATGAGAGCCAGCCTTTTGTGGCCGGACCCGAATAAAAACATGCGCGTACAATATAGAACGTTCTTTTTATCGATCACTATATCTGCCTTTGATTGCACGTGAGCTCTAATTCGCAAGCTCTTGTATTTTCATTCGCAGAGCGTCGCTATTCGACCCTGCCTGCTGCGCAACAGCGTATGCGTCCCGTGCGTCATTAGGCTGGTCCAACGCCACATAGATATCTCCACGAAGCTCTGCAAAACCTGTCTCAAATTCTTTTGGGTCAACAGTATTAATAAAATCGAGCGCCCGCTCAGCATCTCCTTGCGCAAGTAAAACACGACCCAACCTCAGCTTTGTGGCAAGCAATAACCCTTCTTCAGTATCAGAGAAAATGCCACCACTCGAGTTTTCCAAAACCCAGTTCAGTGAAATTTCGGCCTGCTCTAAGTTTCCATTCTCTACTTCAGCCGCAGCCGCAAACAGTGATCCAAATGAAGCGTAGCTGCTCGCCGGGTATTCTTCACGCAGTTGTTGACTGTAAGATATAATCTTTTCCCGGTCAGAATCTGACAGAGCCTCATTCTGATCCTTAACGGTAAGAGCTAAAATCTCTTCATAAAGATCAGACGCAGCATTAAGTGACTCTTGCTCAGAGCTCTGATAGAAATTCCAACCGACTAATCCACCAATTATAGCAAAAACAGAAATCAACAGTTGCTTCCCGTTCTCCTGCCACCACTTCTTTAATGCTTCTATATTTTCTTCATCTGCTGAATCGATCGCCACAAATTACTCCCTATTACATTACCGAAAACCCAAGATCTTCTGCCTTTAACTTACTACCAAGAGTCATTATATAATAAAAGGCGTCCTTCTTTCGAAGGCTACTCCTTTTTAGCTTGTTGAAATACAAAATTACTAAGATCTACCCCAAACTAAAGTAAACACTTAATTAATTTGTCAGGGACATCCGCAATAAAACAGTCAGTAGACTCGCCCACATCATCGAGTTTTCGCAGCCTCAGTGAGCTGGAGTCTTTTAATTGCTCGCTCTCAAGAATGCATGCAAATTGGGCCCCTGCAGCAATCGCACCTTTTAATTGGCTCGAAACTTTTCCGCCTCCGTAATGAATAACCACACTTCGACTCGGTAGGTGAAACCGCAGATTTTTTGCAAGTGCTTGAGCTGCACCAATGCAATCCTCGTCCCGGACTAAAATAAAAACATCAGCTCGCTTACTTAATTGATCTCTCAAGTTAGTCAATTCTTCCAGCAGAAGCACCAGCCGCTCAGCACCCATAGCGAAGCCCGCTGCAAAAGTTGACTTTCCCCCTAACTGTTCTACCAGGCCGTCATAACGGCCACCACCGCAAACAGTTCCCTGTGCTCCAAGTGCATCAGTCACCCATTCAAATACACAACTATTATAATAATCTAGTCCTCTCACAAGCTTTGGATTGATAACGTAATCTATTTCAGCGACATCCAATAGCGACAGTAACTCGTCGAAATGATCTTTACTTTTATCGCTAACAAAGTCTGCTAAGAGAGGCGCCTTATCAAGGATCGATTGTAGGCTAGGATTTTTACTATCCAATATTCTGAGTGGGTTGGTTTCTAACCGACGTAACGCTTCTGAATCAAGCCCGCTCTTGTGGTCAATAAAAAACTTTCGCAAGGCCTGAGTATATTCACCTCTTTCTTGAGCATCACCAATATTATTTAGCTCCAATCTCACATGCGAATTAATGCCAAGCTCTTGCCATAAGGCTGAAGACAACTGCATCAATTCCACATCAATTCCAGGACCGGCCATACCATATGTTTCGACCCCGAATTGTTGAAACTGTCGATAGCGCCCCTTCTGCGGGCGCTCGTGTCGAAACATCGCGCCCTGATACCACAAACGTTGCTGCTGATTATATAGAAGCCCATGCTGATCTGCAGCCCTCACACAACCCGCTGTCCCTTCAGGTCGTAATGAAAGATTGTCGCCATTACGGTCCTCGAAGCTGTACATCTCTTTCTCGACAATATCTGTTACCTCACCGATGGATCTTTTGAAGAGCTGTGTCTGCTCAAGCACGGGAAATCGAATTTCACTATAGCCAAAACTTTTAACAACACGCGCAAAACACTCCTCAAGATGTTGCCAAATTGGGGTCTCGCTGGGTAGAACGTCGTTCATTCCTCTAACTGCTTGAGTTTTAGCCATATACTTTATTAACCAGTCGCTATGATATTTTCAGATTTAAGTCTCTTTGCTTCAACTTTTGCTCTTACCATTTCTTCGAGTTCATCAACCAGCCCTGCGTTAGTTACTTTGTGATCTGGGGTCCCGTTTACGTAAATCAAATTATTTGGGCTTGCCCCGGTTAAGCCTATTTCAGCCACTTTAGCCTCGCCGGGGCCATTGACGATACAACCAATTATCGCAACGTCGATTGGAATTTGTATGTCCTCAAGACGAGATTCCAATTCATTAACAACAGAGATCACGTCAAAATTCTGACGCGAGCAACTTGGGCAAGCAACTAAGTTAACCCCTTTATTTCTCAGGCCTAAGCTCTTTAATATATCGAAACCTACCTTCACTTCCTCTACTGGGTCCGCTGCAAGGGAAACACGAATGGTGTCTCCGATTCCATCCATCAAAAGAGCCCCTAGTCCAATCGCAGACTTTACCGTTCCCGAACGCAGACTCCCGGCTTCAGTGATTCCCAAATGGAAAGGTTGATTAATCTGAGGTGCTAGCTGACGATAGGCGGCCAGCGTCATATATATTTCGGACGCTTTAAGGCTTATCTTAAAATTTTGAAAGTCAAGTTTATCTAAAATTTCAATTTGAGTTAACGCCGACTCAACCATAGCGTCCGCATTCGGCTCTTTATATTTACGTAAAAGATCTTTACCCAGAGAGCCCGCGTTAACCCCAATCCGCAGCGGCACACCTTTATCCTTAGCACTGCCCACCACTGCTCTGATCCGTTTTTCATTACCAATGTTACCTGGATTGATGCGCAAGCAGTCCACTCCACTCTCTAGTACTTTGAGAGCAATCCGATAATCAAAGTGGATATCAGCCACAATTGGCACGGTTACACTATCCCGAATTCTAAAAAAAGCGTCAGCAGCCTCCATAGTTGGCACTGAAACACGCACGATATCAGCACCGGCTTTTACTAATTTATCAATTTGAGTAACCGTAGAGCCTACGTCGCAGGTCTCCGTATTTGTCATGCTTTGCACAGTAATCGGAGCTCCGCCTCCCACTGGCACATTACCGATCATTATTTGCCGAGTTTTTCGGCGATTTTTATTTTTTCCCTGTGTTTGCATCAGTAACGTCCAGCGTTAGGAGTAACAGCATAGAGACTAACAATACTTATTAATGCCTATAGATTTGAAAATATTTACCACAAAAATTTTTCACAGACCCAATTTATTGTAAACCCAAGCAGCGGAGAGCAAGCCTATCAGCAATAAGACGCCCAAAATCTCATTTCGATGACTTTTCAGTTGTCCTGCTCTACTCTTTTCAACAGCTTCTTTATCTCCCGGAAGATCTGCTTCGAGAGAGGACAATAAGGTATCCTCTGGAATATCGAACAACTTGGCATAACTTCGCATGTATCCTTTTGCAAATATCGGTGCAGGAAGCTTATGGTATTCGCCGTTTTCAAGCGCCGACAAATAGTGCCTGGTAATATGAAGCTGCTCAGCCACCGTCGCAACATCCAAACCCCTGCGCAGACGCTCAGCTTTTAATATTTCGCCGGGTTTTTCTCCGATATTTATCTTTTGATCATCCATAAAAAGTACGTTTTATATTCTCGAAGTCCAGAAATGCCCTTTTTCTGAGAAAAAGTATGACAGTTCCCAACAATAAGTGAAGAGTATAGTGCAAATTTGACCGCTTTAGTCGAAATTAAGTGAATTCAAAGCTTAAAAAAATAAGAATTTATGAAAATCTCGATAATAGAAGGCGACGCATATTCATGAGTCGCTCGATATGAGATTTACCGCCTCACGGCTGTATCGCGCACTGCGTTGAGTTCTATCCGAAACTTGACCGACTAATTGTCCGCAAGCGGCACCGATGTCATCTGCTCGGATCGTACGAACCGTCACTGTATACCCTGCTTCCTGCAAGATTTTTCTAAAATTTGAAACAGATGTGCTACTCGGACGAGTATAATCACTTTGAAGAAATGGGTTAAAAGGAATGAGATTGATTTTACATGGAAAACTTTCAAGCAATACCGCTAGCTCTCTCGCATGTTTGCGGTGATCATTGATCCCAGCAATCAAGGTATATTCTATTACTGGCACGCGCCGATCCCCCAAGCTTTTCATGTACCCTTGAACTGATTTCAAAAGGCTATCTATCGGGTATTTCTTATTTAGAGGAACTAACTGGCTACGCAATTCATCGTTTGGCGCGTGTAAAGAGATGGCAAGCGAGGCATCAGTGTATTCTTTAAGGCGGTCAATTGCAGGCACGACACCTGAAGTGCTAATGGTAACTTTTCGTTTTGATAGCCCGTAAGAAAAATCGCACATCATTAGACTGAGAGCGTCCATGACATTGTCAAAATTAAGCAAGGGCTCTCCCATACCCATCATCACAACATTACTGATACGATGCGTTTCGGTTGAAAAAGCCCCAAGCTCGGCGTTAGCTAGCCACAACTGACCAATAATTTCACCGGTTGTTAAATTACTGTCAAAACCTTGTTTACCTGTCGCGCAGAAAGAGCAATCAAGCGAACATCCAGCTTGAGAGGATATACAGAGGGTCCCGCGAGTGCCCTCAGGAATAAAGACCATCTCAACGCTACTGCCACTCTCAACTTGAATAATCCACTTGCGACTCCCATCTTGCGACCCATACTGATCGACCACGCAGGGCAATCTAAGTTCAGCAACCGCTTTTAAAGCATCTCTCAACGATTTGCTCAAATCTGTCATCTGATCAAAGTTCGTAACACCGCGTTGATGCACCCATTTCAAAATTTGCTTCGCCCTGAACGGCTTTTCGTTTAACGTCTCAAAAAAAGTCTCTAACTTCCTCAAACCAAAATCAAGCAGATTAACTTTATGAGTTTTGTTCACGTGAATTCCCGGAATCGCCGTCCGAAAAATGCAAGCAAAGAGTCTTTCTCAACTAGAAATTTCATCAGAATTAAAAAAATATTCAATTTCGCGCTCCGCTGAGTCTTGCGAGTCCGACCCGTGAACAGCGTTAGCATCAATAGATTCAGCATAATCTGCGCGAATCGTGCCCGCTTCTGCCTCAGCCGGATTTGTAGCGCCCATAAGGTCTCGGTTCTTAACAACCGCATCCTCACCCTCCAAGACCTGAACCATTACCGGTCCTGACGTCATAAATTTTATGAGATCAGCAAAAAACGGTCGATCTCTGTGCTCAGCATAAAATCCACCAGCCAAATCGTCACTGAGTTTAAGACGCTTCGCAGCGACGATCTTAAGCCCAGCCCGCTCAAAGCGACTGTAGATTTCTCCAACGACATTCTTAGCAACCGCATCAGGCTTGATAATTGATAGTGTTCGTTCAGTTGACATAGTATCTCCGGTCATATGCTTTAAAAAGTGAAGGCATGAGCGTGCAATCCATCTCGCCACACCCAAGCCGCGGCACATTATATGCTCTTATTCAGCTGTAATATATCGATTTAAAAAGAAGTGACTTCTAAAAACTCATTGTTAACGCTAAATGAAAACATGAGTATCAAGCTACTCGCTTGCCTCTTCTATCCATGCGGCTTGGATAGCCTCTAAAACCTTTTCACCGCCGCGCCCAGAATCGTCTTCAAAACTATCAAGCTGGCAAATTAAATTGTGCAAATCAACAAAACTTATGTATTTCGGATCTTTTGCAGGGTGTTTCTCATACAATTCTATGGCTATGTCAATAACATCAGTCCAAAGCATAAAAAATTACCCCCAACTTGTTTAATGATCCTCAGAGACCATGTTAATTGTGTATCTCGGAATCTCTATAACGAGATCTTCAGCCCCAACACGTGCCTGACAACTCAACCGAGAGTCTGGTTCCAGCCCCCAGGCCTTGTCGAGATAATCTTCTTCATTTTCACTAGCCTCATCGAGTGAATCGAAACCCTTTCGCAGGATAATATGGCAAGTAGTGCACGCGCAGGATTTCTCACACGCATGCTCTATAGAAATCTTTTGGCCTAGGGCGGCATTGAGAATCGTTTCATTTTCGTCTGCCTCAATGACCTTGCCGTCAGGGCAGATAGTTTCGTGAGGTAGAAAAGTTAATTTAGGCATGGCGCCCTCTTCTGGTTAATTTCAAATTCTATTCCGACACAACACTATCGATAGATTCTCCATGCAGCGTCTTTGAAATCTGAGCATCCATTCTGCGATTTGCGAAGTTCGTTGATGCTAAATTTAAATCCTCAGTGACCTTCTTAATTTCCGCACTACTTCCAACGCGAAGTAGCTCAGTTAATAACTCGCGTTTACTCTGAATCACACTCAATTCTCTTGAATCAATCAAATCTGGGTCTTCTAGCAATGCTGCATCTACCACTTCCATAAGTCGCTCTGCATCAACTCGAGCCTCATTCAAGGAACGGCTTTCCATGTCTTTTACCGCATTTTCACGAGAGGATTTTAACATCTCCTCGACTGCGGACGCTTGCAATCCATAGCTCGGTTTCACTGCGATCTCTGCCTTGACTCCAGTGCTTACCTCCTCAGCCGAAACGCTCAGTAAACCATCTGCGTCAACTTGAAAGCTAACACGTACTTTCGCTAGACCGGCCACCATTGGCGGAATTCCTCGAAGCTCAAAGCGCCCTAGTGATCTACAGTCGCTCACCAATTCTCTCTCTCCTTGAACGATATGTATGCTTAATGCAGTCTGACCATCTCGATAGGTAGTAAAATCTTGTGCTCTTGTGACCGGAATAGTTGTATTACGGGGAATAATCTTTTCAACAAGTTCTCCCATCGTTTCCAAACCGAGTGATAGCGGCGTTACATCTAATAGCAATCCTTCATCAGATGTCCGGTTTCCAACGAGCACCTCGGCTTGAATACCTGCTCCAATTGCGACAACTTTGTCTGGGTCATAGCTTACCAGCGGGGGCATTTCAAAAAAGTCGGCAACAGTTTCCCTCACTGCCGGCATTCGAGTCGAACCACCAACCATAACAACTTCTTTGACGTCAGATATTTTTACATTAGCATCTCTAAGGACCTTGCTACAGACAGCGACCATCTTCTTAAGTGGGATTTTACAAAGCACTTTTAAGTCATGCCTCGTTATAACCCCAGTAAAGTTATTAAAAGCATACTCAGCATTTTCCTCCAAACTAAGCCTATGCTTTATCGAGTTTGACAAAAGGTTTAATGAAACTAACGCTTTTTCATCTATATCGCGGGAAAACCCTGTCCGTTTTCGAATCCATTCCATCAGCAACCGATCAATATCATCACCACCGAGATTAGTATCACCGCCTGTTGCCAAAACTTGGAAAACTCCGTTTCGTAAACTCAGCAAGGAAACATCAAAAGTACCCCCACCGAGATCGAAAACAATAACATTCCCCTCCGCACCAGCGTCTAACCCATAGGCTACCGCCGCGGCGGTTGGCTCATTCAATAAACGTAATACCCTGAGGCCCGCCAATTCAGCGGCATCTTTAGTTTGCTGTCGTTGGGCATCGTTAAAATACGCCGGAACAGTAATGACGGCTCCATCAACCTCCTGACCTGAAAACTCTTCCGCTCTTTCCTTGAGAACAGATAAAATCTCCGCGGATACCTGGGTTGGCCTTACACTACCATGCCGTGTAACGATTGCCGGATCACCATCGGGAAACTGAGAGTCTAATTCATAAGGTAGATGATATCCAAAGCCGCGGATTTCGGCTTGGCTTTTTCCCAACAACCTTTTGACGGACCCAATCGTATTTTTGTTATCTTCTACTAGAAAGTCTCGTGCTTCCCGTCCCACTGTAACTGCGCCATCTCCATAATGGACAATTGATTGAAGCAGGTGATCACCATCTTTGGATGGCAATGTCTCTACCACTGATCCGACTTTTGCGGCCACGAGAGAGTTAGTCGTTCCCAAGTCAATGCCGACTGCAAACTTTTGCTCGCGATGATGCGGTTTTATCCCGGGTTCTTGTATCTGTAACAGTGCCATAGTAATTAGGTATATCCAAAAATGATTTTATTATACAACATTCTATGGTCAACCTAAGCCTAGACGCCTTTCTTCATCTTCCGTTATCTCGGCAGTCAATTTAAAAAGGAATTGCAACTTATGGTACAACCTCTTGGAGAGTTGTAAGTCTTTCTTGGCAAAAGCAACCCCAAAATCCGATTGACAAGACGCCACTTTTTTTTCTACCTCAACCTGCAAAGCTTCAAGCTCTTCAAGCCCTCGTTCTCCGCCGGGCAAAGCCCCCAAAAGCTCGCGTAATTCCATCTGCTCAACTAAAAGCTCCATCCCAAGGTCATTTTGAGACGTTTGTTCAACATCAACTCCACTCAAACCGAGAAGATAAGCTGCCCTTTTAATTGGCGACGAGATAGTTTCATAGGCGTCGTTCAATAGGCTGCTGCTCTGCAATGCAGCGAGTTGCTCCGATTCGCTACTAGCAGTGAATTGGTCAGGATGGAAAGCACGTTGAAAAGACAAATAAGTCTCACGCACCGCCGCTAAGTCAACTTCAAAGTCGTTAGGAATTTTAAAAAGAGAAAAATAATCTTGGTCTGAGGAAGGGAATTTAGTCACGTATTACTCTAGACATTAAAGCTTTCGCCACAACCACACTCGCCTTTCGAATTAGGATTAGTAAACTCAAAGCCCTCATTTACACCTGTCTTAACAAAGTCCATTTCCGTCCCATCGATGTAGACCAAACTTTTTGGGTCAACGACAATCTTCACTCCATGATCTTCAAATACCTCGTCATCGTCCTCTAAGTCATCTGCAAACTCGAGCACATAGGCCATTCCCGAACATCCAGTCGTCTTTACGCCTACACGAATCCCAAGTCCGTGTCCTCTGGACCGCATTTGTTCTGCAACATGCTTCGCCGCAGCTTCCGTAATACTAATTGACATATTCCTTACCAGACCTTTTTAGGTCGACAGATTTAACGAACACCAAAAGAGCCTTCAGCTCCCGTAGCTTTGTTGTCATCTCAGCTCAAGAAGCTTCTCTTTTGGCTTTTATATCCGCAATCGCCGCTTTAATGGCATCCTCCGCCAACACTGAGCAATGAATTTTGACCGGCGGAAGAGCAAGCTCCTCAGCTATATCTGCATTTTTAATTTCTTTCGCCTCGTCCAGCGACCTTCCTTTAACCCATTCCGTTAAAAGTGAGCTAGAGGCAATGGCCGAGCCACAACCATAAGTCTTAAATTTTGCATCTTCAATGATACCAGCATCACTAACCTTTATCTGAAGTCGCATTACATCTCCACAAGCTGGCGCGCCAACCATTCCCGTACCCACACTCTGATCACTGTCGTCAAATTTCCCTACATTGCGCGGGTTCTCATAATGATCCAAAACTTTGTCCGAATAAGCCATCACATTTCTCCTAAATGATAATTTAGCAATTCTTAAATACGTAGCGACGCAATTAGTGCGCAGCCCACTGCACTTGATCTAAATCAACGCCATCCTTGTACATATCCCACAGAGGAGAGAGCTCACGCAACTTGCCGACCGCTTCTCTTATTTTCCCAACCGCATAATCAATTTCCTCTTCGGTAGTAAATCTCCCGATTGTTATTCGGAGAGAACTGTGTGCGAGCTCATCATTACGGCCGATTGCTCTCAATACGTAAGATGGCTCCAAGCTGGCGGAAGTACAGGCGGATCCGGAAGACACAGCCAAATCTCGCAGCGCCATCATCAAAGACTCTCCCTCAACAAAGTTAAAGCTTATATTTAAGTTTGCCGCTACCCGAGCGTCCAGAGCACCGTTAACGTAAACCTCTTCCATGTCCTCTAAACCACTCAGCAAACGAGTACGCAACGATAGGATACGTCTATTATCAGCCTCCATCTCCTCATGCGCCAATCGAAAAGCCTCACCCATACCTACAATTTGGTGAGTGGGAAGTGTTCCCGACCGCATACCACGCTCATGACCCCCACCATGGATCTGAGGAACAATCCTGACTCGCGGTTTACGCCTAACAAACAGAGCACCGATCCCTTTAGGGCCATATGTCTTGTGCGCAGTGAGTGACATCAAATCAACCTGCATCGTCTCAAGGTCAATCACAACCTTCCCTGTGCTCTGCGCGGCATCAACGTGGAATAAAACTTTGTTCTCTCGCGTTACCTTACCTATGCTCTCTATATCGTTTATCACACCGATCTCATTATTGACATGCATGAGCGAAACTAGAATTGTATCCGGGCGAATAGCTTTTTCCACCGCGTCGGCCGTTATCACTCCCGTATCAGACGGTTCTAAGTAGGTGAGTTCGAATCCTTCTCTTTCCAGCTGACGACAGCTATCTAATACAGCCTTGTGCTCAATCATCGACGTTATGATGTGCTTACCTTTTTTACTATGGAAATGTGCCACACCTTTGATGGCAAGATTGTCAGACTCTGTGGCACCAGAAGTCCAGACGACTTCTCTCGGATCACAGTTCAGAAGACTAGCGACTTCTCGTCGCGCAGTCTCGACCGCCTCCTCGGCTTTCCATCCGAAAAAATGTGAGCGAGACGCCGGGTTACCAAAATTCGCCTCAAGCGTTAAACACTCTGCCATTTTGGCAGCGACTCGCGGATCACAAGGTGACGTCGATGAGTAATCTAAGTAAATTGGAAATTTTAAATCTGACATAATTTAACTCTACCTTTACTACCTATTAACAACTAAAAATCTGACTTGATCACTAATCAGACAACTAAAAAGCTATA
Source organism: Gammaproteobacteria bacterium (assembly GCA_002700775.1). Classification (GTDB taxonomy): domain Bacteria; phylum Pseudomonadota; class Gammaproteobacteria; order Pseudomonadales; family Pseudohongiellaceae; genus UBA9145. Next base: position 19,697 of record PAEL01000061.1, read on the forward strand.
CGTGCACTGCAGGGCTCTGGCCTTCTCCAATAACTATTTTTTGCCGGTCCTGCCCCTCAGCTATCTGCCTGACTTCAGTTTTAGAGACAAGATCAGCGAGACTAATGCCACTCAAAAACCCATGTATCTGCTGACTGAGATCTGTCCATAAATGATGAGTCAGGCATGTAACACCGCCCTGGCAATCACCTCGACCCTTGCATTTTGTTGTGTCGAGCGATTCATCAACAGCATCAATAATTTCAGAGACAAAAAGCGCTTCTTGAACCCGATTAAGCTCATAGCCGCCTCCGGGACCCCTGACGCTTGCGACCAACGACGCGCGTCGTAGTTTAGAAAATAATTGCTCTAAGTATGGCAACGATATCTCTTGTCGCATAGAAATCTCCGCTAGGTTTACCGGTCCCTGACTTGAGTGTAGAGCCAAATCTAGCATCGCCGTTACAGCATATCGCCCCTTCGTCGTCAATCGCATAAAATTTCCATAGAAACAATAGTTTGTATAGTATGAATTAACCAAGTAAAATAGTCAAGTATAGCGATTTAGGTAATTAGAAGCCATAAAGGGCTTTGTTTAACCCAATAACCGAAAGTAAATTTGCATGCCATTCTTTGACTTTCACACCCATAGCCACTTCTCCGACGGAGAGCACTCTCCGCAACACCTGGCAAAAATTGCCCTTGAGGCTGGAATTAAGCAGTTAGCACTGACTGATCACGACTGTGTGGATGGGCTGCCTGAATTGAAGTCCAACGCCCTAGGTCTTGAAGTCATTAACGGTGTTGAGATTTCAAGCACTTGGCAAAATACAGAAATTCACATCCTGGGGCTACTCATCGACCCCGGCCATAAAGCCATTTCAGAGCTATTAGAAAATCAACAGCATCTCCGACGTGAGAGAATAGAAAGAATCCACCAAAAACTCTGCAAACTAGGGATCTCAGGACTGCTCGAGTATTTGGAAAACCTTAACTGCAAAGCTTTAACAAGAACTCACGTTTCCAACTTTTTAGTAAGTGAGGGGCATAGCAAAAACAATCAAAAAGCTTTTAAAGTGTTTTTGGGTAAAAAAGGGAAAGTTTACTCTCCAGCAAACTGGTGTGATTTAACTGAAAGTGTCAATGCGATTGCGGCTTCTGGTGGTATCGCTGTCATAGCGCATCCCAGTCGATATTCCATTTCTTCAAGGGCACTAAATGCTCTAGTGAAAGATTTCAGAAATGCGGGTGGCGAGGGCCTCGAAATTAGCTACCCAAATATTGATCAAGCGACTCGTAAAAACTTAAAAACGCTAGCGATAAAAAATAATCTATACTGTTCGGGCGGATCGGACTTTCACAGTTGTTCTCGCACATGGGCTCAAATAGGGAAATTTCCAACACTGCAAGATAACGGTGAGATCAAGACAATTTTTGAACATCCAAGTTGGAAAGCAAGGCAAAACCTGCATTCATGAGCGCGATATCGGAGTCACCACCGGCGCAGACTGCTAACGTCAGTATACTCGACTACCGTTTGACCCAAACCTTCAACATCAATTTCGCCATCAGCACACCGCCTAGCCTCTCTCAACCCGAAGGAATAGAACTTATCTTGTGCGAATCCATTGATATTTTTCGACACCCCTAAGACTTGCAACGTAAGGTATTCGGAACCAGAAAAAGAAGACAGCAGTCCAACGTGTTCACATAAGCCAGCATACATTCGCTTTTCAAACGCCTTGAGATCCGCGTCCCAGCGAGCATTGTAACCCTTCTCAGCCTCAGCACTTCGTGTAAGCAGATCTTGAGCAAAGCTAGCCGAATAACTTTTTAACGATTCCATCGAAGCAATAACAACGTCGGTCTCAGCGATCAAATCAGCGCCACTGAGGTCACCTGCTTCCGCACGCTGCTCAATCGACTGAAATTTTTCAACATTCTGCGACAGTTGGCTAACCAGATCGCCGACCTCATCCCATAAACTCAGTTCATCTGGTTCGTTCAAAACGCCAATTTCATGCATTGATTGAATTGCGGCATTAGCTCTTTGTAGTGCTGCACGAACGACTAAGGAATATTCAATACTTGTCATTCTAATTGTAAGGCCATCATAAAGCCGCTCTACCATTTTCGTTGATGCCAAACCCCGATCTAAATCATCGCGTTCCGCTGTAGGCTCAGCTTCTGCAACGGGAAATTTGTTTCGCATGGAAAACTCAGAGAATGGGTTTCCCGCAACTCCGTTGACAATGGACCGTGAGCCGAGTGAAGAAATATTTAGGATATTACGACTCCTTGCGAGCGGCGTTCTTAATTCCAATAATAACCCTTGATTATGTAAATAAGTCGCAGAGACACCTTCCGTCGACATACCGAATATCTCATTTCCTTGATTTAGTTCAAGCGACCTTCCCAAGGCGCGAGAAAAACTCTCAGCATCAGTCTGCGCCTCGGTTATCTCATTGACCGCCGCAATAAGCTCCTCGGACGAAACAGGCAAAAGCAGAACCCAAAGTAGAAACCCATTCAGCACTCGTGGGGCAAAATTCCATAAATAGAAAGATCGAAATCTGCTCATTGAATGATTCCATTAGAAACGCTTACGAAACTGGCTAATTGCTGCAGTGAGCGCAGGGTCTTATAGTCACTGTCAACCAATTGTTGGTACTCTTGACGCATATCCTCTAAATCCTGAATGCGCTGAGCATCAAACAACCTCACCACCCGATCAAAGTTTTGTGCGGAATACAATTGGGTTTGCTCCAACACGGTCTGCAACAACCTTGCGTTATTTTGAGTTTGGATTAATTCAACTTCTGCTAAAGCAGCATTGAACTCAACTAACTGCAGTTCCTGAACCCGACGAACGTCTCGAATAAAAGACTCCATCTCCAAATTTTTTTTACCAAAAGAAATGTTTAGACCGGTGCCATAGTCGGTTATCTGCAGATTGAAGGCAAACACGCAAAGCATTACCAAACACGCGGCGGTAGGGATCCATTGAAACCAAAAATTAGGGACGCCAGAATTTCCATTATCAAAGATCTTTTTTGAATTCCAAGACGGAACGCTCACATCCTCCCACGATGATAGATATGACTCGTTGGCTAACAACTCTGAGAGCTTTTCAGAACAATCGCTGCATGTTAAAAGATGAGGTTCTTTCAAAAGTTTGGCCCTCGTTGCAGAGTCTCCAGTAAAATACTGGAATAGAAACGAATCTGTTTTAGGACATGTCATTTGACGCCTCCAATAAGTTTTTCAATTTTTTAAGTGCACTGTAATATCGCGTTTTTGCAGTATTCTCCGACACTCTCACAACTTGCCCAATCTCTTCAAAAGTCATCCCTTGATAGACTTTCATTTCAACAATTAAGCGTTGCTCATAACTCAGTCGATCAAGATGTCGCAAGACTCTGGCATTCGTCTGAGTCAGAGACAGGGCGGCGTAAGGCTCAACCGCCTCTTCATCCGGAAATTGATCGATCTCCGATGCGGATTCATCATCCGGCGAGTTCTCTAAAAATCTATATGATCGTCTTCGGCGAATAGCATCAACCGATTTATTATGAACAATCCTAAACAGCCAAGTGGAAAACTTAGAATCCCCCCGAAATGTATGCAGAGACCGATACACGCCCAAGAACACTTCCTGCATTAAATCTAGCGCATCCGCGTCGCTTCCAGTTAGCCTCAAACAATGGTTGTAAACACGCCTCTCGTGGCGTCGTACAAGCTTCTGCCAAGAGGCAGACTTTCCAGCAAGAGCCGCTCGTATTAAATCTTTATCGTCGTTATGAGATTGCATAGACTTCCTTGAATCAAGCGAGACAAAAATCGCAAGATTGACTAAAGATAAAGCTTAAGTATGCAAATCTTAATTTTTGGTCGTTAGCTCCGGGAAAAAAGTTTTGAACCCTCACCCTTTGCCAAAAAATGCCGAGAGCCGCATACCTTAAATCGAAGACACCTCGTCACTGATTTCAAGCATTCTGCTCACCGCACCCATCAAGGCATCCAGCGAGGAAGCTATGATGTCTTTACTAATTGCGACCCCAGAATACCGATCGGCTCCAACTTTTAGTTGTATGTAAGTCACCGCTTCTGCATCAACACCTTGTCCCAGGGCATGCTCTCCATATTCTAATATCTCAAATTCAATTTGTAGTGCCTGCTTTAAACCCATCGCAAAAGCTCCTAGTACACCATCCCCCTCTCCGTCCAATGATATTTTTCTGTCTGCATAATCGATCGTCGCTTTAAAGGTCTCACGCCCCTGATGCTTCTGGATATTGAAGTCGTCTAGTCGAACCACTGCACCAGCCTCTAAATAATGGGACTCAAACAGCTTCCAAATCTCATCAGGCGTAATCTCTTGACCGCTATTTTCTGTTATCCTCTGAACCACTCGACTGAACTCAATTTGAAGCCATCGTGGTAGCTCGAATCCAAATTTACTAGCCAATACGTAGGCCACGCCCCCCTTGCCTGACTGACTATTCACTCTAATAACGTCTTGGTAAGTTCGGCCCAAATCGCGCGGGTCAATTGGCAGATAGGCTATCTCCCAAGTGTCGCCCTCATGGTAAAGGTCAAGGCATTTCTTAATTGCGTCTTGGTGACTGCCTGAAAAAGCCGTAAAGACCAAGTCACCCGCGTACGGTTGGCGTGGATGAACATCAATCTGAGTGCATTCGCGCACTACTGACACAATTTTGTCCATGTCACGGAAGTCCAGCAACGGGTCTATACCCTGACTGTAGAGATTCATGGCCATCGTAACAATATCCATATTCCCCGTACGCTCACCGTTCCCAAGAAGAGTGCCTTCAACACGCTGAGCGCCAGCCATTACTGCAAGTTCCGCAGCGGCAACCGCGCACCCACGATCGTTGTGGGTGTGCAGACTGACAATAATTGAATCTCGATTTTTTATGCTTCTGCAAAACAACTCAATCTGATCCGCGTATATATTTGGAGAGGCCATTTCAACAGTCGATGGTAAATTAAAAATTATTTTATTTTCAGGGCTGGGCTCCCATACATCTGCCACTGCATCGCAAACCTCGACCGAAAAGTCGACCTCTGTGCCAGTAAAACTCTCTGGAGAGTATTGAAATACCCAAGCTGTTTCAGGCGCTTTTTCTGCACAGTGTCTGACTTCCATTGCACCAGCCCTGGCTATTTCAATAATCCCGGCCTTATCTGTTTTAAATACTTTCTCTCGTTGAACAATCGATGTCGAATTGTAAACGTGGAGCACCGCTCGCCTCGCACCAAGCAAAGATTCAAACGTGCGTCTTATTAGCTCTGGTCTCGCCTGAGTTAAAACTTGGATCGTAACGTCCGTAGGTATTTTATCGTCCTCGATTAGCTTGCGCACAAAGTCGAAATCCGGTTGAGAGGCAGCGGGGAACCCCACCTCAATCTCCTTGAAGCCAACATCAACGAGGAGCTCAAACATCTTAAGTTTTTGAGTAACCGACATTGGCTCGATGAGTGCTTGATTGCCATCTCGTAGGTCAACGCTACACCACGACGGAGACTCGCTTATTCTCTGATTCGGCCACGTTCGGTCCTCTAAAGGAATCGGCTCGAATGCCTTGTATTTTTTATGGTCAAACATCTTTAGCTTCCTTAGCCCCGCTTTATGAGCACTGCTTGCTCGCCGGGATTTAAATGGGTGTTAACGATGCTCAGTATAAGACACCCAACGA
>PAEL01000062.1 GCA_002700775.1 Gammaproteobacteria bacterium
AACACCGAGTGTTTGCCTTTATATGGGAGATTAACCCATGCTGAGCAGCTCAGGATCTTCAAGAAAGGAAGTAAGAGAAGGATTATCTTAACTACCAATGTAGCGGAAACATCAATAACGGTACCTGGAATAAATTACGTAATAGATTTGGGAACAGCTCGGATTAGTCGCTATAACATGAACAACAAGGTCCAAAGACTCCCTATAGAGCCTATTTCGCAAGCAAGTGCGAATCAAAGGAAAGGACGTTGCGGTCGTCTTGCAAATGGCTTGTGCATTCGACTTTATTCCGAGGAGGAATTTGATAATCGTCAAGAGTTTGCGGACCCAGAAATTACAAGAACAAATTTAGCCTCAGTCATGTTGAAAATGTTGGCATATGGAGTCGGGCGTATTGAGGATTTTCCTTTCCTCGATCCGCCTGATGTGAGAGCAATAAAAACTGCTTTTAAGTTGCTCTATGAATTAAATGCACTTACCAATAAAAAAGAGCTCACTAATCAAGGCAGGAAGATGGCAAGTCTGCCCGTCGATGCGCGTTTTTCAAAAATGCTCATATTGTCGAGCGAAATGAATTGTCTCAGGGAAATGATTATTCTTGTCAGCGTGCTAAGCATTCAGGACCCGCGAGAAGAACCAGAAAATAAGCGAGAGCTAGCGAGGGACAGGCGTTCTGATTTTACCGATAGTAATTCAGATTTTTTAAGCTTTGTGTTGCTTTGGAAAGAGCTAGAGAGACAAAAAAAGCAGGAGAAAAATTTTTCTTTAAATCGGTTTTGTAAATTTTTCTTTATATCCTATACACGACTTAATGAGTGGCAGGATTTATATCGACAGCTCTTATCGAATACAAAAAAAACCGGCCTTAAGATCAACTCATCGTTCGCAGGCTATGCGGCCTTTCATAAATGTGTGCTATGCGGGTTTTATGACCAAATAGCTGTTCTTGATAAAGCTACTGAATATCTTGGCATTCAGAATAAGCGGTTCTCAATTCTTGGGTCTTCGGTTTTAAAAAAAAGCAAGCCAAAATGGATAGTCTCTGGCCCTCAAATTGAAACCTCGAAAATCTTTACCCCCTTGGCGGCCAAAATTAATCCGGAGTGGGTTGAGGAGATTGCGGTTCACTTGGTAAAACGAAATTATTTTGATCCGCACTGGAGTAAGAGGAGGGAAGACGTATTTGTGCATGAACGGGTTTCACTCCATGGTCTTCGAGTCATACATAACAGAGAGCTTCCATTTTCTGAAATAGATATTTCAGGGGCGAGAGCGCTTTTTATTCAACATGCTCTGATAGACTTGGAAATCAGTCAGTCAATCCCATTTTTAGAACACAATCAGAATCTTATTAAATCGTTGGAGAAAGCTGAAGAGAAATTAAGGAGGCCAAATTTTATAATCAATGATAGCGATATTTTCTCGTTTTATGATGCGCGGATTCCACCTCAGGTTTGCTCGATTAAAACATTGATTGGATGGTTAAAGGAACTCGATGGTATACGAGCTCAGTCGCTTTACATGAATGAATCGAATTATGAAGCTGAGCGAACAGACAAGAATCTTCAATCAGTGTTCCCCGATACGACAAGCGTTCAGGAGAATGACTTAGAAGTTAGTTACGCGTTTGAGCCCGGAGCTAATCATGATGGCGCCACCGTTGAAGTTCCGATTACTCTGCTTCCCCAGTTAAAGCAGTCAGATCTTGACTGGGCGATACCAGGATTGGTTACTGAGCGCTGTCAGTGCTTAATTAAGGGTTTGCCAAAGACGTTAAGAAAGGGCTTTGTACCTGTAAATAAAGCAGTAAAAGAATTGCTCAACGGGGTTTCTTACGAAGATGGTCCTTTATTTAAAGTGCTTATAAATGCCGCAAAAAGCCAACGAAATATATCTCTAAGTTATGAAGATTTAGATATGGTTTCAGTCCCTTCGCATTTGGTTGTAAAAATAAGAGTGCTTGACAAAAATTCCAATGAAATTGCTTTTGGAACCTCGGTAGATCAGCTGAAGCGTGACTTAAAATTAAAAGAGCGCACACCTTCTCAACAATATAACTTCGAATCAAAAGAGAGTGCTGAGTTTCATCACCCTATTATGCGTGATCAAATAGTGGAATGGGATTTTGATAATTTCCCAAGCCAGGTTACGGTTGGAGGGTCTCTCAAAATTATACGTTACCCTTGTATTCTGGATCATGGTGAATACGTCTCGATTGAGCTTTGGGACGATTTGCATGCAGCACGTGAGAAAAGTCGGCTCGGTTTGATGAAGTTGTTTATGTTGCGGACAGTAAAGCAAAAAAATTACTTAAGTAAAAAGTTTTCAAAATTAACAAAGGATTTTGAGTTAATGATACCGATAAATTTTGTCAATTTAGCGAAGGACTCGGTTAATATTTGTTATTTGGAGACCTTTTATTTACACGAGGATGTACCGCAATCGAAAGAGGAGTTTCAAAATCTTCTTGCAACTAATAAAGGGCGGCTTGTGACAAATGGTGATACACTCGAAAAAAAGCTCAGAGAGATATTTTTGCTAAGAAAGACGGTCTTAAAGGAACTCATGGATGCTAGGGAGAAAATAGATGCCAGTGAGAGTCGTGACATTGATGCTCAGATCTCTAATCTCTTTTGTCAAGATTTTATTTTTCATGCAGGGCTTCAATGGCTCACAGAATATCCACGATACCTCAACGCGATTCTTATAAGATTACAGAAAATTATTATGGGGTCTTTAAAAAACTCTCAATACACAAATCAGTTTTTAGAATACCAATTGAGATTACAGAATTTAGCTGACCGAAACGAAGGGGGGAAGAAGAGAGAGTTACTAACTCTAGGTTGGATGATTGAAGAGTACAGAGTTTCTTGTTATGCCCAGCATTTGCGGACAAAGCTACCTGTTTCAGAAAAAAAACTGGAAAAAGCTTTTGTCGATCTTGAATAATTTGGAGAATTCTTTTATTTTTTATGCATACAGTTAAGATTTGCGTTAATTCTATAATTTTTTCATTATGAATTTTAATTTTTTCTTATTGTTTGGCGATTTATTGCTTCTCCGAAGAGGAGGGTCTAGCGGAACAGTTTTGGTATTCCTTTTGACAGGCAGTTCCTTCTTTTTGAGTCAAGGTATGCTAGCGAGAGAATCGATGGTAATCGACCCGTGGCGCCCGCTCAACACTTCACTATTTCAGATTAACGATTTTATGGATCAATCATTTTAACAACCTGTCGCGGAGGGCTATGCGCACTTGTTGCCTACCGCCGCAAGGAAAGGCGCTTCTAACTTTTTTAGTAACGTTGACGATTTTAATGTGCTTGCTAATAGTCTTTTTCAGTTGAAATTTAAGAATGCAGTGAGTGACTCAACACGAATAGCTCTGAATAGCACTGTAGGTGTTTTGGGTTTATTCGATGTCGCGAGAACTGCAGGATTTAAAAAAAATACTGAGGATTTTGGACAGAGCCTTGCGTATTGGGGTGTCGGTAGTGGGCCATACATGATGTTACCAATCTTCGGGGCAAGTTCTGTCCGGGATTCTTTCGGGTTATTAATTGATACAGCTATGAATCCAATTCGGTTCTTCGATAACCTGGCAGTTAGATCGGCTTTGTTCTTTTTGAGAGAAATTGAGGCTCGCGCCTTTCGATTGCCATTAGATAACGTGGTCGGCGGAAATCCGTATATCTTCGTGAGAGAGGCGTATTTTCAACGGCGTGATTTTTTAATCCGAGATGGTGTCAGTTCAGGCGCGTTTAGTGAGTTTTAAAGACATTGGGTTTATGAAATACTTATTCTTTTTTGTTCTTCATCTCTAATTTGGTTTTTATAAAATCGCTGTGTGATACATACGTTAACTCACAAACGCGCCTAATAACGCTGTCCTCGTATCGATCTAAGATATTGTCTGCAAATGCGATGGCCCAGAGGTTTCGTATTAAGTCCAACTTTTCTTCGCGATTGAAGTTTTCATTTATTAGGCTTGTGTATTCGTATAATGAGGTCGCATCATCAGCCCTTTTTTTCATCTGTTCGGATATTTTTTTGATTTCATGTTCTGGAATTTCAAAGCGATTTAAAAGAATTTCTTTAAGTTTAAGCTCCTCTTCAGAATTGAAATCGTGATCTGCTGCCATAACTTCAACCATTAAGGCTCCAGATATAAGGTTCATTGTTTTCCTCATCTCATTAGTGTTTGTGTCTGAGATGCTTGTTCTGTTCTTATACATCAACTCTTTTAATAGTTTTATCATGACCTATCTCTCAAATATTTTTTAGAAATTTCTTTGTAATCATAATCAGGTTTTAGGAGTGGAGCGCGGATTTTTTCTGCGCATTCATAACTATCTTTTTTGCATTTAGGATGATTTCCGAGCCTGAATTCTTATTGTGAGTGTTTTCACTTAGAAATCTCCTAAACACCTTTCCACCAATTTCACCTTTAAAAAGGCCCAATATGTGTCGTGTCATATGTTGCAAAGCCACACCTTGTGCCAGTTGCTGTTGTATATAGTTCGAGTACTCATCTAAAACATCAAATCGCGATAGAGGTTTCTGCTCCTTTCCGTAATAAAGCCTATCAATAGCCGAAAGGATATAGGGGTTTTGATAAGCTTCCCTCCCAACCATTATCCCATCAACTTTTTCTAGCATGCTAAGCGCTGATTTCGGGTCTTTGATGCCTCCGTTAATAATTATGTGGAGCTGTGGGAAATGCCTTTTAACTTCATATACCCTTTCATAATTTAGAGGCGGAATCTCTCTATTTTCTTTTGGGCTGAGCCCGCTTAAAATTGCTTTCCTTGCATGTATGATAAAAGTCGAGCACCCAGCGCTTGCAACAGTATCAATAAAGGTCACAAGGCTTTCCAAATCATCGTTCTCATCAACGCCTATTCGACACTTAATGGTAACTGGAATATTCACTACTTTTTGCATGGCGTGAAAACACTCGGCAACGGTATGAGGCTCACGCATAAGGCAAGCGCCAAACATTCCAGATTGTACGCGACTACTCGGACAGCCAACGTTTATATTGAGTTCCTGATATCCCGCATCCTCTCCGAGTTGGGCGGCGTATGCCATCTCGTGTGGTTCGCTTCCTCCAATTTGCAATGCTACTGGGTGCTCTCGAGGGCTATGGGCTAATAATTTCTTTGAGTCGCCAAATTTTAAAGCCTTGCTGGTAATCATTTCCGTATAAAGCAGCATATTTTTGCTTAAGAGGCGCAAGAACACTCGGTCATGCCGATCTGTCCAATCCATCATTGGTGCTACAGAGAACCGATGTTTATTCATGGCTACCAAAGGTTTTGAAAAGCCGTCAATTAAACCAGAGCTTTTCTTCAAGTCAAGTGTCGAGCGAGAAGATGAGATAAGCAAAATATTCAAGTACAATATAGGTTCTCTCACGAATTCTGAAGATGTTAGATATATGTCGCAGATAAGAACAAGAATTGCGCCTTCGCCAACTGGCGATCCGCACGTCGGAACAGCTTATATTGCTTTGTTCAACAAATGTTTTGCGAGGCATAATCAAGGAAGATTTATTCTTCGAATAGAGGATACAGATCAAGAGCGTTCGAATAAAAAGTCGGAGAACGATATATTAAAAGCCCTAGCTTGGATGGGTCTTGATTGGGACGAGGGGCCGGATAAGGGTGGGGAGTTTGGGCCTTATCGCCAGAGTGAGCGCGGAACTATATACTCGGCGCACATCAACTCCCTTATTGAGCGGAAAAAAGCTTTTCGTTGCTTTTGCACAAAAGAGCGCTTGGCAGAGGTTCGGGAAAAACAGATTAAAAACAAAGATCCGATTGGCTACGACGGTCAGTGCTTGAATTTGAGTGAGGAAGAAATTAGCAAGAATCTCGAGCAAGGTCTGCAATATGTGATCAGGATGGTAGTTCCAGAAGAGGGTGAGTGCAGATTTGAAGATGGCCTTCGGGGAGAGGTCTGTATTAACTGGTCTCAAATCGATATGCAAGTATTGATCAAGTCAGATGGTTTGCCAACATATCATTTTGCAAATGTCGTTGATGATCATTTGATGAATATCACCCACGTTATTCGAGGCGAAGAATGGATTAATTCTGTACCGAAGCACCTTCTACTTTACGAATATTTTGATTGGGAGCCACCAGCTTTTTTTCACATGCCTCTCCTTCGCAACCCAGACAAGAGTAAATTAAGCAAGCGGAAGAATCCGACGAGCATCCATTATTACAGAGATGCCGGATACCAACCCCAAGCTCTTTTAAATTATCTCGGTATGATGGGATGGAGCATGCCGGATAGCAGAGAAAAATTCTCTTTTGAGGAAATGGTCTCGGAATTTGACATCCAGCGAGTTAGTTTGGGCGGGCCAGTATTCGATGTTGAGAAATTAGACTGGCTAAATGGCAAATATCTGAGGGAAGACTTAAGTGATCAGGAGTTTTGGGATCAATTTACGGATTGGAGTTTCTGTCCAAAGCGTATTGGCAAAATTGTTCCGCTTTTACGTGATCGCGTAGAAAAATTTAGCGATGTTATTCCTCTGGCTGGATTTTTGTTTGGGGACCCGCCGGTGATTGCACAAGAAAACTTTAATCATGGCTCTCTCTCATCGGATGAGTGTCTGGAGATACTTCAGCTTTCAATTTGGGAGCTGGAGAAGATTAGAGATTGGCAGCGTGAGTGTGTAGAAAGCTCCTTGATGTTGCTCGCAAAAAAAATCGGGCTTAAACCGAGAGAGTTTCTGTTTCCTCTCTTTGTATCGATAACAGGGAAGCCTGCTTCTACCTCAGTTATTGAGGCAATAACGATTCTGGGTCTTGATCTATGCAGGGCTCGAGTCAGGAATAGTATTATGATTTTAGGTGGATTATCGAAAAAAAGTGAGAAAGCACTGGCAAAGAAGCATAAAGGATTGTGCGGATGAAATTTTGCTCAGAAATTCTTGATTGACAGCAGGAAGGGCCCCTCATAAAATGCCGGCTGTCGGTTGTTTGAGAGCTTTAACGGCTTGCTCGCGATAAAAGAAAAGCATGATGGGGCCTTAGCTCAGCTGGGAGAGCGCAACACTGGCAGTGTTGAGGTCAGCGGTTCGATCCCGCTAGGCTCCACCAAATATTACTTTCAAGCTGGTATGTCACCTGCTAAAACAGATGTTCGCAACTTTATGGCATGTCTCTTCGGGCATGCCCTTTGTATAGCTGCCTTGGCCTTCCGATTTTGTATGGACTGCTTAGCATTTCATCCCAGTGGGATATCCATCCCGGCGTTCTCCCGGTAGCAAAGATTACCGTGAATAAGTTCGTAGGGATGCCAATCGCCTTCAAAATTATACCAGAGTAGAAGTCGACATTTGGGTAAAGCTTCCTATCTATAAAATACTCATCTTCGAGCGCAATTTGTTCAAGTTTTCGTGCGATTCGGAATAAGGGATCATCCTTTACGCCAAGTTCTTCGAGAACATCGTCACAAATTTTTCTCATAACTGTTGCCCTTGGGTCAAAGTTTTTATAGACCCGATGACCAAAACCCATTAGCCGAAAAGGGTCGTCTTTGTCTTTAGCCTTTAAAATAAAGTTTGATATGTTTTTTTCGTCATTTATTTCATATAGCATTTCTAGGACGGCTTCATTTGCTCCCCCGTGGGAAGGTCCCCACAATGCTGCAATCCCCGAAGCGATGCAGGCGTAGGGATTTGCACCGCTCGACCCCGCAAGTCTTACGGTCGAGGTCGACGCATTTTGCTCATGATCGGCATGCAGGGTAAAAATAACATCCATTGCTTTTGAGAGCGTTTTGCTTACCTTGGGTGGTTCGCATGGAGTGCCAAACATCATATGAAGAAAGTTTGCGGAAAACCCCATGTCATTTTGAGGGTACATGAATGGCTGGCCAACCCCATGCTTATAAACCATAGCCGCCAGAGTTGGCATTTTTGCTATTATTCGATGAGCGGCCTGCTTTCTGTGGTCAGCATCTTCTATATCCAAGTTTTCGTGATAGAACGCGGACAACCCTCCGACTGCGCCGCATAACATAGCCATAGGGTGAGCGTTTCTAGGAAACCCCTTAAAGAATTCATGTATTTGTTGATCGACCATGGTGTGGTATCGAATTGTGTTTTCAAAATCTGCTTTTTCTTGACGGGTTGGGAGCTCGCCGTTTAGAAGTAAAAAGCAGGTGTCGAGGAAAGATGCCTTCTCAGCAAGCTGCTCGATGGGGTACCCTCGGTGCAAGAGAATGCCATTATCCCCGTCGATGTATGTAATTTCTGACTCGCATGAGGCCGTCGAAACGAAACCAGGATCAAAGGTGAAAATTCCTTTACTTACTAGGCTGCGCACGTCTACGACATCTGGACCAACCGTGCCACTGATAACAGGCAAGTCCAAAGGAGTAGTAGTGTCTGAGAGATGTAACTCGGCCGTCTTCTTTGTCATGTGCAATCCCTAGATTTTCGTGGTAAATATTATTTTATTCAATACTTTACAGTATGTTATCCATGTATTATTTCGGATAAACTGGTTTCTACATTGAGGCGTTAGCCTTACCGTGGTTCTTCGCAGAAGTTAGAGCGGGAAGATATAAAGGCTCAATTCTTGACGCAACACTCTGAGGCACTATCAGTATAACGCCTGACCTACTGAATTCAAAATCGTGAGCTGAAACTGTATAAATTTGTTGCAGT
>PAEL01000063.1 GCA_002700775.1 Gammaproteobacteria bacterium
CTTGCAACCTATGCCGGTTTAAATCTACTGATCTTAATGATATTTGTTTTTGCAACAAGATTTTCTTCCAATCGTTATAGCGTATTGCTTTGTATAATTGTTTTGTTGTTCGTACCAATTGTTATAAGAATGAAATTTTTGGAATACGATCTAAATCGGCAAAAGGCTTTTGTCATTGCCATGTCTCTTGTATTTTTCTTCTGCTTTATAGATTCCTTCTTTTCTTTTGGTCGCTCTAAGTCATTTATAACTGAGGCAAATCTTTGGATTAAAGATCATCCCTCTGTTCCAATTCTTACAAATAATTATTCGATAGCTTACGAGAGCGGCAGAATAAAAAACTACGATCAAACCAAACCCTTCATCAACCGCGATGACTTAATGCGTCTTCCTGATAAGGCCCTTGTAGCTGTGGAATACGAAGGAACTTTAAGTGAATTAGAAGCAATTTTAGTAGAGAATGGAGTTCAAAATTACGTAGCATTTTCTGCGATTTTTCCTAGGGAAAGTTCTGAATTAAATGCGGCTAAAATTGTAATCTTCGAAAGAATCTCAGAATCAGGTGAATAAGTAAGAGCGCAATCAATAATTAAATCGAATGGTTTAGCTTGCCAGTGATTTTCTTTCGGCTATAGCTTCAATCTTATTTACTGCAACCTTAGGCATTTCAAAAAATCTGCCCTCAGATCCATAAGTCAAGCCATTTAAAGACCAATCTGACCTAGAGTTCTCAAGCCGTCTTAGAACTTCAAGCATTTCTGTAAAAGCATCGTTTAAAGATTTTTGTTGATAAGGCTCCTCAATAACATAGCCTGCATTGGCTCCCTCCACAAGAAAGGCATAGCCACAAGAAGCCGTAGTCAAAATCGGCAGACCGGCAACAACAGCTTCGAGAATCGTATATCCCGCACTCTCCGCGTACGCAGGGTGGAGCATTAAATCAGCTGCAGCTAATAAATCAGGCACATTCTCCCGAGGACCTAAGTACAGAAAGTTTTCGGCGACGCTTAACTTTTTTGCTAAACGATGAAATTTTCTTACTTTGTCTTGACCAACTAAGACGTAGAAAACTCGACTTTTAAGCTCACTTGGAAGAGCGCCCATAGCTCTTAGTGACCGATCCACCCCCTTTACTTTAAATCCAGATCCAATTTGAAGAACCATTAAGTCATTTGAGTTGAGACCAAGAGACTTTCGAACTGTTTCCGCCTTGCTACCTTTTAGTCTCACGTCTTTGGATTGCGTGTCATTCACTCGTCGGTCATGTGTCAAACCGGGCGGTAAGAAATGAAAATAACCTTTAAAATTTGGATAAAAACGGGTAAAAGAATCCTTTTGGTGCTCTGTAAGGTAAAAAATATCAGTATTGCTCTTCTCTGAGAAAACATGCCGTTCATAGTTGATAAAATGGCGATAACGAGGCGTAAATTTATAGTATTTACCGCGCTGCTCTTGTGCTTTTTCAGCGAAGCAAGGATCTACCGCAAAATAGATATCTAGGCCGGGTATCTTATTAAATCCAATGACTAAATGCCTTTTCTGGGCCGATAATACTGCCTGCACTCGCGAGGCAAAATGCCGTAACTTCCGAAGGTGACCATTTTTTTCATGGGGGAATTTCGTAAGCTTTATTCCGTCGGGAATTGGTCCTTCCCAGCTTATAACGAAAACCTGCACCTCGTAACCACGTTTAATGCATTCATTGAGTACACATACAAAATCTCTTTGCTGCCCACCAAAGGGAAAATACTTATAAATGATAAAACTAAGCTTCACGAAGCGTCTTCCAGTAATAATTCAAATTGCTTCCACACTAAATCAGGTGGCAATCTTGAAAAACATGGAGGCTTAGTGACCAAAGCAGAACTATTTTTATCGGAAAGGCTTTCTAATTGAGAGTTACCCTGATAAAAACATGTTTTTTTCTTACAAGGCGCACATGGAAAAGATGATGATAAGTGCACCTGATTATTACCAACGGTTCCCGATAGCGCTGCATCGGTGGGGCCATAGAGCGAAACCGTCGGCTTTCCGAGGGCCGCAGCTAAATGCCCAAGTCCCGTATCAACAGAAATAACGCCCGCAGCCGAAGCGATTTTCAGGGCAAGTTCAGAGAGAGATAGTCGCGGTAACAAAATAGCATCGCTATGTTCGATAACGATTTCCTCAGCTCGACATCGTTCTACTTCATCTCCCCATGGCAATAAGACTTTATAACCGCAGTCCACCGCGCGCCTTACCAAAGCTTGCCAATATTCCACCGGCCAATGCTTTGTTGCCCACGTGGTCCCGTGCAAAAAAATGATGGTAGGAGATTCGGATGAGTGACATTCAAAACCCTTTGCTCCAGCAATTTTTAACACTAGGGATAAATCAAGACCGTAGTCAGTGCTTTCTTTATCATATGAGTATTGAAGCGCACGTGAAAACAATTCCCGCACTCTCTCTACAGCATGATCATCCCATGATACGGAATAAACTTTATTATAGAACACAGTAGCAAGTGGCTCACGAGCCGCTTTGTCACTTAAGCCAATCGTAAGCCCACTTGATAGTCGACTGATAACCCCGCTTTTAATCAATCCTTGCGCGTCAATAACAAGGTCATAATGTTGCCTCTTGAGATTACGACGAAAATTCCTAAATTCTCTATTGAAAAAAGTTCGAAATAGAGTCCTCTTCCACCGCCTCAAAGCGATGGGAATGACGTTTTCAACAGCTGGATGCCAGTTAGGGATTTCAGTAAACGCCTCTTCAACAACCCAATCAAAAACAATATCCTTTCGAGCTAATTTTGCATCAGTGATTGCTGGCAGAGTATGGATAATATCGCCTAATGAAGAAACTTTTACTATTAGAACGCGCAATGTTCCTTCCTATTTCTAAATCATCAAATAAATTTTACAGATTGGTTATCGGCAAAATCACATGAACCTGTTATGTCAAAGGATCTCTAAACTTTGGACTGCTGAATAAGCTACTGCAGGTAACAATTCACTTAAGCATTTACCATGCCCTAACGGGCAAACTCTCTTAAAACAGGGTCGACATTCAATATCTGTTTTTAAAATAGTAGATGCCTCTGATAAGGGTGGAGTAAAATCTGGAGATGAGGATCCATAAAAAGCAATTAAAGGCTTATCCAGAGCAGCTCCAACATGCATAAGCCCTGAGTCATTTGAAACCACTGCAGAACAGGTAGCCATGAGGTCGACGGCTTCCTCTAAAGAAGTGCGCCCAGTAAAATTCACACACCGATCTTGAAATTCGCTCTTTACTCCTGCGAAGATCTCGTTTGCAACAGGCACATCGCTAACTGAACCGAATAGCCAAATATACCACCCATCCTTCAGCGCAGAGTTACATAAACTAATAAAATGATGCGGGGGCCATTGTTTAGATACACCAAACTCTGCACCCGGACATATCGCTAATATAGGCCCGTACTTTTCTAATTTAAACTTTTCAAGCACATTGTGAATCATTCCCTGGGTAACCACTAGCTTCGGGCTCGGCAACTCTCGTGGCAGCTCCGCGCTACTTGGAAGTGCAAGTGCCGCAAATCGATGGATCATTTTCGGAAATTTGCGTTTATCAAGCTGCCTACAATCAGTCAGCAATAAGTTGCGCACTTCTCCTCGCCAGCCGATACGATTTCCTATTTTTGCAAAAAAAGGCACAAGCGCTGACTTGAAAGAATTGGGTAATACAATAGCGCGGTTATAATTATTCAGTCTAAGCGATTTCCCTAGGTCTCGTCTTGCGCGCAACTGAAAATCACCGTGTTTGAAAGGTAGGCTTATAACGGCATCAACTTGAGTCATCCTATTTAAGACAGGACGAGTCCAGTCGGGCGCAAGGACAGAGAGCTTTCCTTTGGGATGACTGGTCTTTAATAAAATAAAAAGAACCTGCGCCATTACCATATCGCCAACCCACGAGGGGCCGACAATAAGGGTGTTGTCATCTTGAGATTTTAAGTCCGCTTCCATTCGAAAAACAGTTCTTTTTTCATGAATCAAGAGCATCTCTTTGGCGCTCTCAGATTTAATGCAATTTTTACTTCATAAAAGTATTCACTTTACTAACTTAATCCAATCCCCTGCCTCAGGTTTACCGGCCGGATAATATCCATTCAATAGTCGCAAGGTTTCTTCCGGAAATTCTTTTATGGGGCTCGTACCAGCAACATTTCGAAAATCAAAATACTCACTTGCTTGCGCAAACTTTATTTGTGCTTCCGTCTTTTTGCCTTCACCCTGCTGAATAGCTCGGAACGAGCGAATAACATCCAAAAAAACATCATCAGCTTGCGTAGACGCATCCGAAGCTATGGCACGCAAAATAATAGCTCTGCCGCCTAGATAAAAAACGGCAACTCGCTCCATGGTTTCAATATCAGTTCGCTCGACGATTCCAGTATGCCCAAGCAGTCTATACTGTTGCAAAGCCTCAGATTTTCTTAACTGTTCTACACCCAACTCTTCTCGGATGTAATCTCGCGGAGAGATATTGCTTCGAATTCTCCGAGCCTCAATTTTTAAAGTCCCAGTCAGATTATCACTTGCGGTCGCGGTCGTAATGGTCTCTTGTACTTCCCAATTATCAGGGAAAATAAGAGTATAACCAAAAGCATCTTGATAATATCTGTTGCGTTTATCTTGCCTCTGTCCTTGATTACTCTCACCAATCACTAAACCGTCTAACGCCGCACGAAAATTCGCATTATCAGTCAGAGCAGGTTGTATGTCTGACATTTGGTCAACTTCTTCAATGGCTTGTTTAAGTCGCTTATCATTCCGAGGGTGAGTTGCAAACAACCCATGATAAGTACTGGTATTTACCGAGACTTTACGATTAAAGTCGTCATGGTTTTTTAATACTGTAATTACATCAATTACGGCCTGCGGCTCATACCCAGCACTCACAATGAATTCCGCCCCGAGCCGATCCGCTTCCAGCTCTTGCTCTCTCCCGAATCCGCTTAGGCCAGTTTGAGCCCATATAGAGGCGATATCGCTTATCTGCTGACCAACATAACCACTTCCTGTGGCTACTGCAGTTGCGAAACCGCCAACCGCAGAAGCGATCTTTGCTAACTGTCCACGACCTTGACGCTGAACCGCATGCCGAGCTGTTATGTGGCCGATTTCATGCCCAAGAACTGCAGCCAGCTCTGCCTCACTGTTCATGAATGCCAGAAGACCCCTATTTACATAAACATATCCACCGGGCAGCGCAAACGCATTTATCTCAGGGCTATCGATGACCGTAAACGTGTAATCTAAATCTGGCCGGTCGCTCGCTGCGGCTACTCGGTTACCCACCTCTTCTATATACTTTTGTAGCTTCTCGTTCTTGTAAACCAAAGAGCTTCCCAAAACCTTTTCATGCTCGTCTAAACCAATTTCTTTTTCTCGCTTTTCGGACATAAAGACAAAACTACTAATTTCGGTGCTCTCTTTAACAACACAGCCGCTTAAAAAAATCACAAATAAAAAAACGAGGATCGCTAAGCTTTGTATAAGCCCAGACTTGGAATTTTGTATAAAATTCAAAATCAACCTCTTAGCATCCCGATTAAACTATCCGCCCTTGACAAACGCTTTTAATTGATCGCCTAATCGACTACAAGCGTTGGCTTCAACCCGCGCGATAAGGGGAATAGGAATTACCAATGCCGGTAAATACGATTGACCAGAAGCGTCTGTGTTTATGGTTCCAACATTCTGGCGGCTTTTCACATCCCACACGCGGGCATTAAAACTAGAGTCATCTTCCCAGGAACCAAATCCAAAACATCCAGCTCCGCCGGGGCCAGCAGTGCAAGAAATTGATCCCGTTCGCCCAGATGTCTCGGTAAAGCCATCCAACCAGACCATATAACGTATTCCAAACTTCTCCATTTGTTCCGAAACTAAATTATCAGCCATTAGACGCTCCAAGTTGCTTACACCCATCGGCGCGGTGCGCGGCTCGAACCAAGGAAACATTGCATCAACAAATTCTCTCTCTGGAATTACAGTAACTGCATCCTGTCCTGAACTGACACGATCCCCAACGCAATCAACAAACTCTTCTCTCGTTTCATACTCACTGCCTTGCCGACGACCAAGGATTACAACTGACTCATCTGTTTTGATTCCCGTTGCTCCTTGTCTGAACTCATCTACGGTAGTGCTAGTGCAGGCTGATTGAAATAAAAGAAAAGGAACAACAAATATAATGAGTTCTAAATATTTATGTATTCTTAATTTGTTCATAACTTTCTAAAAACCCTCTTGCCTAGAATAAGAAATCATCTTTGGCTCAGCCACTGACGGATTTCAGGGACCTGTGAAAACCCTAAAGTAAAACTTGAAGCAAAATCTCGAAGCGCAACCACCGCGGCTTGATTGATCGAATTCTCAACGCTCCGCATAGTCCTCGTCGGCGTTTTACCATAGGAAGTTAAGATCCAATCAGCTATTCCTTTCCCTTCAGAATCGCTGATTCTAAGATTATATTTAACCCAGACCTCGAACACGTCTAATTTGGTTTTAGAGGGCAAAGCCAACTGAAACTCCTCTATGGCCGGAAGGAAAACGATGTCCACTTCCTGAGAGACTGCGCTTTCAATACTATCCAGAACAACAACCCTCTCAAACATTGATGGCAATAAAGCGTCAAACAAATCTCGATGTGATTGTCCACTCTGGACTCTGTACTCTTCCTCTCCTATTTCAGAATATTCAACATAATTAAAATCGATAAGCTCTTGAGGGTATATAACACCGATCGACAAAGGAATCTTGGTTACATTGGGTGATGGATATTGACCCTCGATAACTATGCTACTAGTGCCACAGCTCTGGACGAAGAAAATTAAACATCCACCGAGCAATTTCTTCGTATATTGACAAAAAATATTTCTTTTCACTTCAAATCTCTTATCTTTAAGTAATTAGCGCCCATTCTTTATTTCTCAACACCCTGGTTCTGAAGATACCGAAAAAGTTATCGGAAGTCATTTAAGCCGACAAATGTTCCACCATTCTGATGTGTCATCTCTCGCATCAATGTTGAGTATCGATATGCGCTTTGCTGGAACCGAGCTGGGCCC
This sequence comes from Gammaproteobacteria bacterium, assembly GCA_002700775.1. Classification (GTDB taxonomy): domain Bacteria; phylum Pseudomonadota; class Gammaproteobacteria; order Pseudomonadales; family Pseudohongiellaceae; genus UBA9145. The sequence goes on from PAEL01000063.1 coordinate 7,103, forward strand.
GAAAAAATCGTAGGGAAACCAATACCATGGATTCTCACTAAGCGATTACCGTCGGCATCGGTACGATTAATACGCTCTATCGTTTGCAAAACACCTCGAATGGACCCTCCTGGCTGAAAATCATCACCAAGAACATAAATGCTTATCTTTTTATCTGGTGCGTAAAACGTATTAATTGCTCTTGTAACGCCCTCAACTGGGCTCGAGTTGCTGTAAGGGTTCCAGTTTCGAAGAGTAGAGAGTATCTGTCGCCTTCTTGCTGGAGTATCAGGAATCCAATCCCCACGGTAAGAGTCAAACATGTAATCTCCCATATCATTCATTACCTGAATACCCTTCACATCAGGGTATACATCAAGAGTATCTTCAATAACGCTAAGCATTTTCCCCCAGCTTGGGTTATTAAACATGGAGCCAGATGTATCGATAACAAAGATAATATACTCGCTATCAACTGGAATCCCTCCAATCGCTTGATCCTTAGCTTGCTGGCTATTTCCTAAAAGACGCTGCATCTCATCCGTGAGTGATTGCTGGGCCAATGACAATTGACCAATTTCATCTGTCGCTTCATCCGATAACTCAGAAGACGCCAAAAACTGGCCCTGTACCTCGCTTAAATCCTGACGTAACCGTGCAACCCGCTCAGAAACCGACGATAACTGTTCCCTTTTCGCGTTCAAATCACGATTTACCAAAGATGTTTGCCCTCGGATCTCGAATACTTCACGCTGCAACTCTGCTATCGTCGCAGAGGGATCTTCGTCACTAACTTCAATCGACGACGGAGAGGAGGGATTAACGATCATTAATAAAATAATCATCGCTCCAAATCCGCAACTAGCCACATCAAGGAATGAGACGGTAAATGAGTCTGTTTCTCGATTACGATTAAGCATACCTAGTACCCAAAAAGTAAAAGCGACAACCCTTCATTTACGGCCAGTCCCTAGATGGCGCAAGAAACGATCCTTTACTAATTTGAGCCAACTGCCAATAAGCCGCTGCTGCGCTCGGATCGCCCTCAAGCGGCATCAAAATGACATTAAAAGGCACGCCACCCGGCGCGTCATCGACTGCCGCTTCAAAAAGCTTTATCCGTTCTTCAGGACTGACGATACCTCCGCTCTTACTACCAACTCCAATCGTCGGCAATCCATCTGTTATAAGGAAAATATTGTCCGGTGCCGGTCTTAATTCCGCTGCGGCACTAAAGACCTTTTGTAAGTTAGTTCCGTTCGCCGGGACAGTTCTGGTAACTCTTAAGACCGCTTCATCTAACGCATCGCGATCTGCCACCTCTTGCCAATCACTAACGCCATCTGTCCCGCGAACCGAGACCTCGTCACTAAAACTCCATATCTGAAACTGACTCGTTATAGGAAGCTGTGTACTGAGCCATTCGACGGTTTTTGCTACCCTCTGCCACTTCGTAGATGCAATCTTCGTTTTATCATCCATGTTCCTGGTCCGAATGATATTAACTAGAGTCTCGTCCAACATGCTGGCACTGGTGTCTACTAAAATGAGAATACGTTGCCCACCGAGATATAGCCCACTGAGGTACTGACGACTGCCATCACCCAAAAACTGACGAACGCTATTTCCTTTTTGATCAAGCGCGCTTGCTTGAAGCCTGAGCAATTCTTCTTTCAACGACTCCACATCAGCCCGCAATTTCTCAATATTTTCAATTGATGCGGTACTACTATTTTCGAGGGCTGCGAGTTCCTGTAAAAAAGTATTAATTTGTTCCTGAATTTGCCGAGCGCGGCCCTGTGCCGTTACGATTTCTAAGCTAATATCATCCACAGTATTACGAATATCCAAAAGCCCTTCTTGGCCCTCAAGCACCTCAGTTTCAAGCTTTTTTATCTCTGCACTTATGGTTGGGTCAACAATACTGTTTGTTTGATTAGTTGCGTGATCCAAAATTAAAAAAATAAGAATTACTGCACCGAACCCGCAAAACATAACGTCCAAAAATGCGAGACTTAAAGGACTTACTCTACGCCGCACGGCCTTAGTGTTTGACATCTTGCACCGTGATTAAGCGAGCAGATGAGCCGTCGATTGATAGAATATCTCCGACGACTAATTCATTCTTAGTTGGGGGTTTATCATTGACCAAAAGTTCCGAAACAAAATCCCTTGCAAACAATTTTTTATCTAAAAAAACTAGACTCCCAAGAGTTTTTAAAGGAGATTTAGATGTCATTGCAAAACTCGATGATTCTGGCATTAATCGTCGGTTTAAAATCGCGACATCGCAAACAGAAAAAGCTTTATTGCCTACAAGGGCATGAGTAGGGACGTTGGTTGGTTCTTCAGTTTTATAAACTGTATTTTCATTACATTTTGGATCTATTTGCGAAATCGAAGTGATCAGCCGAGCGTCAGTGCCATATTCTGTTAATTCAAACTTCCGCAAAAAAATCCTCTTTAACCGATCATCATGATCGACTTTCTTCAGCTCTATACACGAGTCAAGATAATCCTCGACGCCTGGAAGACTTGAAAACCAAGCATCGGCAAGCAAAACAACAGGCAATTCAGTTTTTGCGTTCGCTCTCAAAGAAAGCAAATGATTTGAGATCTTCTTATAATACTCACCTAAGGCCTCCACAAGTTGTTCCTGCGATAGTTGAGCACTGTAATTCGAGCCAGACTGTTCAAGCGTTAATGCTGCTGTAGACTCGCTAGCCAAGCATTCAATCCAAGCTGGGATTTTATCGTAAAGTTGTTGCTCAGTCTCGGCATTGTGCTGAGGGTTAAAGCGGCACTGCGAAATAAAGGCATCGGTTATAATTCGCAGTAATTTATCAAAAATATTTTCAATTCCAATGCCCGGAATCTGTGACACCATTCCTCTCGAGATCTTTGTATTAAATTCAACATGTGTAGTTACCGCTTGCTGTGATTGAATATCAAGATAGACAACAAAACTCTTTGTTGGCTTTACCGTCATTCCAGCAACGACCCCAGCATCGATCAACCCAATCACGTTAAAAAAAGTGTGCTTAGCTATTCCAAGAAATAAAGCAAGCTGCGTCCGATCAAAATGACTGGGAACAATAACTAGAAGATCACTTTTGCTTTTTAAACTCAACCGTTCTGACAGATCCAAAAGATGAGCGTAAGCTAAATCTACATAATGCCTCTGATGAGAATGGTTTATCGGCTCCGTACTTAAATTTTCCCAGTAGGTATTAAAACTGGCAGTTGGATAAAGCTTAGCCTTGCTCTTTGCCTCTGCGCCGAGAACGACTTCCTCGTTATCAAGAAGCGCATAGTGCCGACTTTTAAAACGCCAGCCGTTTTTGTCTCCAACCGAAATTTGAAAAGCTGACAAGTCAATAACGTATGCTGCCATCTCTTAACCTCAATCCATCATCTGGCTTTTTGATTTAAATCTCCAGACGCACAATCCTTTACTATAATTTAGGTACTTGCATATGCTTAATCATGTGTTCATCACAATACTTCTGCGTATCTAAAACCAATCGATCTTGCACTAGCTGTAATTGGTGCAACACAAACATCAACAAGATACTCACAACGAGCGCAACGAAAGTTGAGTTAAATGCGACACCGAGACTCACCGTCACCCCTACAATATCACCGCTCACTGCTTGATAAGCTTGACCCAAAGCTGTACCGATACCTCTTACGGTGCCAAGGAATCCGATAGAGGGAATCGCCCACGCAATATATCGCACCATCGCTAACTCGGTCTCCATTCGATCGGCCTCGCTCTCACAAATATCTTTTATTGTTGTTGCAACGTCCTGGATGCTTTGTGTTGTCTGAAACCTATGGAGCCCAGCAAGCAGAGCCCGAGGCAATAAATAGTGCTGCTCTTTTGTTGGCAGGGCTTGCACAGGACGCGCAAAATTTCTCGCATCCTCCGGCAAAACACTTAAACCATCAGAAATCTGGAGGAGGCTTCTGTCTAGTAATGAACGTTCTTGAAGAGTAATTCGTGCTTTCATACCGATAATAGCAAATGCCCAAATAAACAAAACGATGCAAGTTTCTTGCTCATAATCTTTCAATATTATAAAAATCGAACGTTCCGGAACAAAATTCTCATCGTTTTCTTGAAGAAAATTTTGTTGCTCTTGCACAAGCTCCGCACTTGGCCTTATTAACGCTACATAAATCGCATGAACAAATATTATCGCAGTGATTAATGCTGCAACTTGAAAAATCGCATCGTTCAGCTGCCCCTGACGCATTACTCTCTCCTTTGGTAAAAACTCATGAATTACAACATAACTTTTTAAATATCAATTGGAAATGAGACGCCAAAGTCTTGTGAAATTTCCTCACGAGGAACAAACCTCTGATTCGGCAGAACAGCGTCTTCATCTTGATCCGAACTCTCTTCTTGTTCTTCTATATCTTGGTCCAACTCTAACTCTTCATTTACAGCATCAGCATATTCCCCATCATCAACTTGCGCCTGTACAGCAGTAAATACAAGAAAAAAAAACAAATTTCGAATGAACAAAGACATAATTAAGCAAACGGCTTTCATTGAATTAAATCTTCCTCTAAAAATCTTGCGATACGAAACCCAACGTCATCCCGAGGCTCATCACCAAAGTCTCGAAAAGACAACCGCAATTCCGTAATGGCTCCGTGGGCCCAGCTAGAACCACGAATCGTATGATATTGACCGTTATCTGGTCCAAAAGGATTTTTTTCAACTCCAGTAATAGATCCTGAAGCACCATAAAAATCATGAACCCACTCAGCAGCATTTCCTGCTAAATCGTACAACCCATATTGATTAGAGCTGAAGGTACCAACTGGCGAAGTATGAATATAACTATCGTTATAATTAAACAAGATGTCTCCAAGGAAGTTTTGAACACTGATGTCTGCGAAATTCCCAGATTGAGGAAGAGGTGGTAAATCAGCTCCCCAAGAATACTTTAGTAACCCACTTTTAGTTGTCCGCGCCGAAAAAGCCCATTCAGCCTCGCTCGGCAAGCGGTAACCATGAGAATTTAAATCAAACCCCACTACTTCTTCTCCCTCCTCCCCTAACTCAGTCAGATAAAACTGAGGCAAATTGTCCTGATCACTCAACCAATTGCAATATAGGGCTGCTTGCTCCCAAGTGACTCGAACAACTGGCTGCAATTGGTTGCTCAGCGACATACCATTTGCTGTTCCCGAGGAGTGCTCAGGATTAAATGCTTTAAATTGAGCATTGGTAATCTCCTTAACACCAATGTAAAACGGTCTATTTAAATCCACCTCGCGCAAAATTTCATTCGGCCGCCTTCCCGCTTCTCGTCGCGATGCGCCCATCGTAAATTGGCTCGGATATAGAAGCTTTAACCCAACTCCAGAAAACCCTGTTATCTCAGGCTGTATCAGGGCAAGCTTTGCTTCGCGCTCAGAAAGCAGAGTAACTCTTATCTCCTGGTTTAAACCAGGCCGAGAAGTGAACTCAGATTTATAAGGTATGAACCCCTTCTTCCTTATCTCAATTTCTTGGGTTGCCGCCATTAATTCAATTTCTTTATTCGCTTGCCCGCGGTATGTATTGTCGACATAAACCTCTGCATCGGCGGGCTCGGCTAAAATTAGCACTTTCGACATAATTGGAGATAAAGTAGCAAAAATCTCAACCGACTGATTCGGCTCGGTCCTTACCGTCTGTATTGAAGATTCATAACCGTTCTTGAAGAAGGTAACGCGGTGCACCTTTTCTGGCTCCAAAGAAAGTTCCAACGGCGTTAGCCCAGCAAAAGAACTATTCACAGTTATACTTGCGCCAGGCGGATCTGACTGTACAAAAATCCTTCCATCAGACTTCTCTAGCGCAATCGGTGGAACCGAAAAATTAACCCCTGCTTTTATTCTAAATTTGTCTTCCCATGCCTTAAATCCATCAAGCTTTACCATAACCGCACGATCGCCTTGTAAAAGTTCCAAGGCCAAAGGCGTAACCCCTCTCACAACCCCATCAACTAAAATTTCAGCTCCTTGCGGCTGGCTATCGATATGAACATTTGCCCAATCTTCCTCCAATTTAATATTTACAACTTGTTTATTGCGCAAACCTTCAACATTTAACTCAAGCTCTCTCGTTTGATACCGCTCTTTCTCAACGGTAATTATCCTCAATCCTGCTTCTAAATCGAGCCTCAATGGTGAAAGGCCAACGTCGACGCCATCAACCATAACCCTTGAATCCAATACATTAGTATTGATACTGATATCACCAGGCAATTTAGCGAGCTCAAATTTGAAAACCTGAGAGGGGCTATTACCAACTGTTATATCACTTCGGTAGTTTTTGTAACCCGGATTGGAAATTTCGATTGCGTAACCACCTGTGCGCATGAGGTACCTCGAACCCAGTTTTACCCCAAATCCACTGCGAACACTGACTTGAGATGTAATCGGTACTGGCTCAATAAGTATTGACTTTGCTGTAATAACGAACCAGCCTGCTAAACCAGAGATCAAAACAAATGCGGCGATGGGTATATGGGTCCAGCTGAATCGATAGAATGGGCTGCGAACCCTATTAAAATTGGGTTCGAATTCGATCGGACTTATAAGCTCGTCAGTTTCGGACTGATCAAACTCGTTGTAACCCTCTGAATCAGAACTCATTTCATCGCCTTAACGCATTTATTGGTTCATCACAACGAACCACTACGATTTCTGGGGTCATTTCAAACCCGACTGTAAATTCTTCACGGACATCACGATATCCGACGCGTTTACCCACAGCAACATAGCGCCCAGGCTTCAACCCTTTTGATATTTCGGTAAAACTGCCAAAAACCTCAGTTCTTTGAAGCGTTACTTCTGTAAGATTATTCGAGCGAAATATGACCTCAATTGGAATCTGTGACTGCTCCAGAGTAGTCTCCAATTTATCGAGCATTTCTAGTAAGCGTGGCCCAGCTCCCTCCACCGCTCGCCCGATCATATAAATCTCCATTGTCTCGTCGTAAACCGAGCCCTCAGCTAGTCTTTCAGGATTATCCAATGCTGCTATGAGAAGCTCATCAAGTCGGGCTCTTTTCGTAGCGTAGTCTAGCCCCTTTATCGCAAAAGAAAGATTGCTATCAATAGCAAGAGCCAATTTGTAAAAATTTGATGTTTCTATCCAGAGCTCTTGTTGCGCTGCCGCCTCTGCGTCGACCCTCAAACGTCTTATATCCGAGGAGGCGATTGCGTTCTCGGTCTGCGCGATGGCCATTTCTGCTTCGTTACCGTTGATTCCTAATTCACCTGCTAGGCGAAATTTTTCGATAGCTTCAGAAGGTTTGCCGGCCGTTAGCAACCGGTACCCCTCGGACATGATTAGAGCAAATTCATGCTCTTTAATTGCGAACTCCACAGCCTTTAGCCCTTTCTGAGCATCGTCATTGTAACTGTCAAGCGCAAGAGCCTCTCTGAACAGAGTCACAGCAGACTCAAACTGCTCCGATCGATAAAGTTGATCTGCAGAATCAATTAACTCAACCACCTCATCCATCACTTTCGCTCGCTGCAGCCCAAGTTCTGGAGACATCTGCAACTCCAACGATTCTAAACCCTCAAATTCGCTATCCAGCAGAAGCAGGGCGAGCGAGAAATGACTGATCGCATCAGAGCTGCGATTCTCGTCAATAGCAGATTTCCCTAAACTTACCTGCTCATTAAGAACATTTGGAATCGTGTCAATTAATTGCCTCATTTGTTCTCCAGCGCGGGAGTAGGCTAATGTCGCCTCAACAAAATTTTGGACCCTATAAAAATCATCTCCCGCTGCTGCCGCACCGACAGAATCCAGATAAGACTGCTCTGCCCATTGCTCGACATTTACTTGCTGTAAACGACTTTGATTTTCTAACAGGGTTGCCAGTTTGTCCTGCGCCTCTCTTCGCGATTTCGAAATTTGTGCTTCTTGAAAAGGCGATATAGACAAAGGCGGAACACTGGGAGTAGTTACAATGATTTCTGTGGGGTCTAGCCGAGGGGCCAGCGGTAGCTCGTACTTTTCTACAATTGAAGGGAGAATAAAAATAACGACTAAAGCAACGACAAACAACGCGCCTAAACCCAGCCAAGAAAGTAATCGAATCTTTGCGTCAGCTATTGGTTGCGCAGAGGAAACAGACAAAGTTTCACGCGGACTGACATTTGTTTCCGAGGAACGCAAAAAAGCATTGCTTGTTTCGTCAACGGAATATTGGTCGGGCCGATTTGTATTATCAGTAGACATATTCAGCAATTCCCACAAGTCTCACGCCAACGTGTCGCAACAAAACAATTCACGAAACGCCTCATCCTTTTTTACGAGCCTAGAGATCACCTGATTCATACGCATAAAGATCAGCTAAAATTTCACGCCATTGCTCATACTGCTCTTCTACCGTCCCGGACAAAGTAATAGTTCGATCTTGAAGATCTATGACGCGGGGAGCCACATCATTTTCTAGCGATTCACCTAACTCCCGTAGAGACTCTCTGTGCATTTGCGCTTCCGCTCGTTTATCGAAACCGCTCTTAATCATATATGCGCCTGCGCCTGCACCAAATGCACCACCAGTTTGAGTAACGTAATCTCCTCCGCTAGTCGCGGCTGCAAGCCCTCCAAGAACAGCAACCCCTCCAGCAAGAATTCGACGCCTAGCTGAAGCCTCCAGCTCCCGCAACTCCAAAGTTTCATAAAAACTTTGCTCTCTCCAAGAGTCATAAGGCTCTCTCATTTGACGCGCATATGTGTCATAGTAATCCTGCACGGTATCGATAAACATAAAATCCCTCTCGCGAATGGTCCGAAGCCGACCTAGCAAAGGGTCTTGTTCGGACGGAAGGGCAACAAGTACGAATTCTCCATTCCTATCGACGTCTATATAATCCTCGAAAGCTTCTGGAATGAAGCTTTTTGCAAATCGAAGTTCGGAGATTGCGCGAATTTCTTCAACGTCAGCGATTTTAATCTTCTTTTCTTTAAAGGCCAGCAAATCGTTCGCAATAGAATTATAGATTGTCTGAAAGGGATCGTTTTGACGCTTTTGGCTGGGCTCGTAACTGAAACGACTGGTGGCCTCGTTATATTCCTTTGTATACCAAACCTCTCCGGTAGAATCCTCAACCCTTACACGCACAGCCATTGACTCACCGTCCGAATTTAAAATCGTGCCTGATAAATAAAGATCCATAGGGCTCGAAGTATTGGGCATAACGCGAACGATCCCCCAATTGCCAGTGCGCTGCAACGTTTCGGCCAACAAAAACGGAACATATTGAGATTCGGCGATTCGAATATCTTGGTTAACTATTTCTTCCTGACTGCGGCTCAGTTCGTCAATACCTGGGTCGAAAACAGCAACTCCAACGTCCATTAGCAGATTTTCAGGAACGCTCTCGATTGCTTGAATGGCGGGAGTATAGCTAGTCGATTTAACAGTGTGCGTTGCGCAACCAGAGACCCAGAACAACCCTAATATGATGGATAATCTGCTTACAGATGCGACTAAACTTCTAGTTTGGGGATAAAACACACTTTGATTCCTAGCGTTAAGACTCTTATTCATAGACTACTGCTCCCGACAATTTTTCAGAACCACAACACTGGGCTCTTTGGTCTAATTATCAATTCCTAACCCTGTGTAGTTTCGATACTCATCCCAGAGGGCTTCGCGAAGTTCTGGATCTGACTCTGCCATTGCCGCCTCTCTTAGCTGACGCGCAACGACATCATCATCCCTCCCACTAGGAATGTCTGCCGGAGGCGCAAACGTTTCTGTGGACCGCGGCTCTGATGAAACGGGTCGAGAGAGGGATTCAACGTCCCCCGCACCCGCCGAAACTTGAGGCAGTGTTTGAGGAAGTCCCTGCCCACCCCCCGAACTAGCTTGGCTTCCCGACGGTCCGATAGCGTTATTTCGAGATTGGGCACGCTCGCGCTCGCCTAAAATAAATCCGTCGAATTCTTCATATCCGCGTTGCAATTCTCTATCTAAAATCGCTGCGCGTTCTGAAGATGTCATCGCCCCACCTTGAGAGTCTCGACCTGAGTTCGCAACTACATTTCCCCCACCAGTATCCAGACCTGGCAATCGATCAAGTGTGTAATCCCCACTATTTGATTGTTTTGGATCAGAATTGGCACTATCAACTCCACTTATTGAGATATTCCCGTCATTATCTTGACCCATGTCTCCATTTTGAATGCTGGGCTGTGTTGCTTCTCTTCTTGATGGCTGACTTTCTGGGCCGCGCCTTTGTCCCCCTTGATTTATCTGAGGCAGGGAGGCTGGGGCGCTAGCGCCACCATTTTGGGCCTGCCGCGCAGCGGGGATCCCGGTCTGCGAAGGTGACCCACTCGTACTCGCAGAGGATGATGACATTGAGCCACTCGATGAAGAAGAGGAAGAGGACACCGAAGGCGACGTCGGCTTCGGCAACGAACCAGAAGATGAAGCGTTCTGACTTGTCGATTGACATCCCAACATGCTCATACTAACAGCGACTAAGACAGCTGCAAAAAAATCACACTTCAAATTATTCATAAACGTCGCACTCCTCGAAGCATCTGCATGCTCATAACGCATGAGCTTTTTACCCGATAAATCCCTTAACTGTAATCGACATATCCGAATAGGCCAAAACCCGCAGTGTAGCCAAATCTCCGCAACGAGGTTAGTTGCAACTCGGTCTGTCAATACTTAGTACCAGTACCTATAACGAAAAAGATTGCCGGCTGCGTATTGCGGAACACCATCCACAAGCAATGGCCTAAAAAGCGACCTTCGTGCCAGGCGCTTTATTCGATTATGCTGAGCAGCGTTATCCTCAGTCTCTTCAGAAACAACCCTCACATTACGAACCGTTCCGCCTACAGTCACATCGAAACTTAAATCAACAAAGTCAGAACTAAGCTCATCATTTATCTCAATTCGTTCACGATCATACGAAACCTTTCCGAGGAATGTCGGTATCGGAACAACACCACCAAACAAGCGATCTCGAGAAACCTGCATTTCTTCTCCCGAAACCATAAGCCACGCCTGATTATAATACAACGCGGCGGCATCCCGCCTACCCATTATTACGAACCAGTCGGCAAGCTGGGCAATAGATTCAGCAATTTCATACCTACCTGAATTGCTCTCCTGCTTAGCGTTGATAATTTCACTGAGGGCTCCGACACCACTAAGAAAACCCTTCGGAACCATGTCAGAAGGGGGAGGTTGCAAACGCCTTGATAACCTAATATTCGCTTTTCTGAACTCAGGAATGCCTAACTCGGTCATTATCTCTCCGTTCTGTGAAGCTGAATAAGCGGCATATACAACGTTTTCCAAGTAAGGTATGAACCGCTCGTCTTCTCTCCCGAAGTGAATGTAAAGGAGCTGCGCTGCAGCGCCGTAAAACAATTGAGCTTTTCTTAATGCCAAACCTCGACTTTCGCCGAACCCAATGTTGAATGCCTTAATATTCCAGTCCCCCATTGCCTCAAACAATGCAATAAGGCGCGGATCGTTTCGACCATATGCGCGTTCTTGAAGGTAAAAAAGGTACTCGTATTTATTATCTACCGCCTCCCAGTTTTCCAGTGCCTGCTCACTTGCGATTAATCTCTCTACAAGCTTCACCTGATCAACAGCATTCAAGCCACCACCGATTCGAGAAATGTGAATCGCTCTATTAAATAAGTTAGCCGCCTCGTCATGACGCCCCTGCCGCTGATTTAATCCTGCAAGCGCTGCAAGGTTCTCGACTAGCTCAAGACTCCAAGCCCCTCCATCTCTCTCGATCAAATTCAGAGATTCTGCATAGGCTGCGACGGCCTCATCAAGCTCAGTCACATCCACTTGTTGAGCTGGCGCAGATGGCCGCTCGACCTGTTCTTTCTCAAGATCGAGCGCATCAAAAGATTCAATCGGACGCGGTTGAGAGACAAAGAACAGCGTGTCTCGTCTTTCTGCAACTCCGTCAGTCCCGACTGACTCGACTTCCGGATCATTCTCTTCCGCCAAAGCAAAAATACTGCAACAAATCAACAAACACGCGATAAAGCATTTCACGTTCTGCAAACGGCAACGAAAAATATGAGAAAAACGCCAAAACAGCATCGGAACTATGCGGTAACTAACTCTAAGAAATTCACTGATAGAATATGAATTAAGCATAACTTACAATCATCCAATTCTTGATTAGCCACATGTTTTCGCGCTTTTGCAAACCCACCGCCTTTCAACAAGACTTATCCCAGAAGTCATAACGCACGAGAGTAAGGCACCGTCGCGCACTGCCGCTTGTCTAAAGCGCTTCAGGAATTCGACCCGTTTTTAAATGAATATTTCCTATTTTATCCAAATAAGCAACCCATCCATCCTCAACAAATATTGTTGTTCCATATGCAACCAGAACCTGCGGCCCGTTGATACTTTTATTGAGTTCCATATCATCGACCCTTAGATGTCCTGTGCTATCGTGGGACCCTAGCTTTTCTGTGTATTCGGACTCAGTTTCGTGCCTTTCCGGCAGGTCAAATTTGGTCTCGTCCGTAGCCACAGAAACACGAATATTTACGACATCTATAGGAGCCTTATGGCAATAGCCGTAACGCCGCATGTGCAATGACTCGAAATCTACTTGTGCTTGAAAACGGTCTTTCCATGCAACGGGTAAAGTATACGACTGCCCGCTGAAGCATAGATCAACGCTTCGGGCAACACGCAAGCTTTTCTCGGTCAAACCTTCTTTCGAAAGTTCTGCGCGACCAATGCTTTCTAACTCCAAAAATTCCCTTAATAACCGTTCTAAATCTAAACTATGTAATTCCATATTAACAGTTTTGGAGAACTGCCTACCCCTCTTGGCCGTGGTCATTCCAAGGGCGGAAAACACTCCGCTAAACACCGGCACAATGGCCCGACTCATGTTCATTAGCCCTGCCAAGGCACAGACATGCAACCCGCCAGCACCACCAAAGCTTGCTAATAAAAAGTTTTCAGGGTTATGCCCCTTGTTGACCGAAATAAGTCGAATGGCGGCAGCCAATTGATCATTTGCTACCGCGATTATTCCTGTAGCAGTCTCTTTGACGCACAATCCAAGGGAACGGCCAAGACGCTCCATCGCGGCCTCGGCGCGAGAGCGATTTAATTTCAAACCGCCTGGCAGAGTTTCACTGTCTGGTAAACGATTGAGAACCAAGTGCGCGTCTGTAACAGTGATCTCGGTCCCGCCTCTGTCGTAACATATGGGGCCAGGTAAAGCCCCGGCAGATCGCGGCCCCACTTGCAGCATTCCACCCTCATCGACATAGGCAACGGATCCTCCTCCAGCTCCTATAGTGTGCATATCGACCATCGGAACTCTTATAGGGAGGTCGGCTATTTTTGATTCATTCGTTATAGCCAGTTCACCATCTATTAGCGCGACATCCGTAGAAGTTCCTCCCATGTCAAAACTGATAAAGAATTCGTGACTAATTTTTTTACCAAGAAACTTTAAACCTGTTAAACCTCCTGCCGGGCCCGATAAAAGCAACTTAACTGCATTGTCACCGGCCTGAGCCGCCCCAATAGTTTCGGCACTGGACTGCATGACTTGTAAGTCAGCGTCACGTAATCCAACATCTAAGGCTTTAAGATACGAGTCTATCAGTGGCGCTAAACTGGCGTTTAGCCAGGTTGCAATGCCACGCTCATATTCACCGCTCTCCGGTAAAACCTGATGAGAACAGCTAACCTTTAAAAAGGGTAGCCTCTGTTTGAGCTCATACTCAACCTGCTTCTCTTGGTCGCCGTTAAGAAACGAGAAAAGAAAGTTAATCGCCACAGCTTCAACGTTTTGCTCAGCGACCTTAAGTACAAGTTCATCAATTTCAGAGCTCGATATCGACTGGATGATTGTGCCGTCTGACGCGACCCTGCCGGGCAATTCAAGACACCTTTCTCTGGGCACTTTAATTCGTTGAGGTTCAAATTCTAGCGCATAAAGCTTTGGTCGATCCTGCCTGCCGAGTTGCAGCAAATCTCGAAAACCATGGTTCGTTACAAAGGCTGTTGCCGCTCCCTTGCCCTCAAGAACAGCGTTCGTCGCTACCGTTGACCCATGAACTATTCGCGCAGAGCCCTCTACAATAAAGGGCTCGAGCTCAAGGTCTTTGATGCCCTGAAAAATGGCTTTTTCTGGAGCCTCGGGTGTTGACAGGACCTTATGTATTCTTACCGTTAAAGTAGGCTCAAAACCAACGACGACAAAATCCGTGAAAGTTCCACCAGCATCAATGCCAATTATCATCTTGACCATGTTAATCTCGAAAAGAGAGTTTATAGAATGCACCTCGCTTTGAATAATTCAGAGTATGATGGAGTACTTTATACAACGTGAGGGAACGCACTTGCCAGAGTTGCCTGAAGTCGAAACCACCTACAGAGGCATTGCGCCGCATCTAGTCGGGGTCCGAGTGTTGAAGATAGTAATTCGACAACCAAAGTTGAGGTGGGCCGTACCAATGGCTTTGAAAGTGGAACTATCTGGAGAAGTTATTTCTTCAATCAAGCGACGCGGAAAATACCTGATCTTTCATAGCCGACTTGGCAGCCTGATTTCACACCTCGGAATGTCTGGCAGCTTCCGCATCTTGTCTAATTCTACCGCACCAAAAAAACATGACCACGTCGATTTTATCTTGGAAAACGGGAAAACCCTGCGTTACAACGACCCCAGGCGATTTGGTTGCATACTCTGGGAGAAAGGGGACGCATACCAGCACCCATTGTTGAGTGGGCTGGGGCCTGAGCCCCTGTCTGCAGAATTTAATGAAGATGTTTTATTTAAAAAAAGTAGAAACAGAAAAACCTCGGTAAAGACGTTCATAATGGATAGCAAAACCGTTGTGGGCGTAGGTAATATTTACGCAAACGAAGCCCTATTCAGCGCTGGTATCCATCCAAAACGTTTGGCAAACAGGGTTTCGAAAAAGAGATACGTCACCTTAACCCATTCGATAAAACAGATTTTACTAAGGGCAGTTTCCATGGGCGGAACGACTCTGAGGGATTTTACGAATGAAGATGGTAAGCCCGGATACTTCTCGCAATCCCTGCAAGTTTACGGGCGCGCCCACAAACCGTGCATCCACTGCGCGACGACACTCAAGGAAATTCGAATTAATCAAAGAAGCACAGTTTACTGTTCAAAATGTCAAAATTAATACGCGTTCTTCGCCATTGCAGCAGCTACCTCTGGATGCACAAAATTAGAAATATCGCCACCGTAAGAACTAATCTCCCTCACTAAAGTCGAGGAAATATAAGAAAGATGCTCAGCCGGGGCTAAAAAAACGGTTTCTATTGTTGGATCTAAAACACGATTCATTCCGACTAATTGAAACTCATACTCAAAATCCGCGACCGTACGCAATCCACGCAAGATTATTTTTGCGCCCAGTTGATGAACAAAATCAACTAAAAGTGTATCGAAAGACTGAACCTCGACGTTCGGCAAGTGCTGCAGCACTCGTTGAGCTAATTCAACACGGCGAACTGATGACATTGCCGAGGATTTCTGTCGATTCGATCCAACCACACCAACAATAATATGATCGAACAGTCCGGAGGCCCTCTCGATTAAATCAGTATGTCCATTGGTTATAGGATTGAAGGTGCCAGGATAAACCGCGGTTTTCATAAGCCTTTCCCTTTTGAAAATGTATCTGCGTCTCATAACTGATAACACAGGTTATTAGACTATACGACAAAATTTACCTACTGAGAATTATGAGTCACGCTTAAATCGCTGGTAGAGGTAAAAATAAACCTTCCCGGCTTTCTTTGATTTAACGCACTGCCAATTTGTCGGCATTAAGGCCTGATGTATAGCATCGTCCGATTCAACATAAACATTTGAATTCGGTTTCAGCAATCCAGAATTCTCTAATAAATTACAAGACTCTAAAATAGAACACTCTTTATAGGGGGGGTCGACAAATGCGATATCAAAAGGCCCTACTTCGGCTAACTGCGACCCTGCAATACTCCCCCGAGCAGAGGCATTACTAGCAGAGAGCCATTCGTTAGCGCTCGTCTCTAAAACAAGACAGTTTTGAATTTCAAAGCTGACCAAAGTTCGATTTAGCTGCAAGACCACCTCAGGATTTTTATCAACAAACACAACATGCTTTGCGCCCCGCGAAATTGCCTCTATTCCAAGGACGCCGGATCCAGCATAGAGATCAAGCACCTTAGCATTAGAGACAACGCTATCTAGCCAGTTAAAAAGCGTTTCTCTGACACGATCGGCAGTTGGCCTTAGGCCCTTTGCTTGGACAAACTTAACAAAACGTGATCGATAAAGACCACCTATAATTCTAACTTTGCCCCATTGCTTTGGGATATTTCTCGGCTTTTTCATGCATTTCGATTAATTTTTTAAAGATTAAAGCACTCAAATCCATTCTATCGTAAAGAACCAACGATTAACCTGTTAAACTTTGTTTATTAACATTACGAACAGCAACCGTTTGCTTAAATAAACCCCAGACTATCAAGGAAAAATACAGCTGTGAGCGAAGAGGACAAGAACGGATTTTTGGGCAAGTTTAAAACAACACTTAGTCATACTAGAACTAAGCTTGGCAGAGGGATCGCTGGGTTGGTATTAAGTCAGAAAGGCATCAGTGACGAGTTTCTAGAGGATGTAGAGACCCAGATGCTAACTTCAGATGTGGGAATTGAGGCGACTACAGAAATTATCGAAAATCTTCGAAAAAAAAATAATCGGAAAGACCTCGTCGACCCAGCAAAATTCATTCAACATTTAAAAGGCGAATTGATCGACATTCTAAAACCATGCGAACAGCAGCTTGAAATATCAAAAGACAAGAAGCCTTTTGTGATTTTAGTGATTGGCGCAAACGGAGTTGGCAAAACCACTACGATAGGCAAGCTCACCAAGCTATACCGAAAAGGCGGAAGAAAAGTGATGTTGGCTGCTGGCGACACTTTTCGAGCCGCAGCCATAGATCAGCTCCAAGCTTGGGGAGAAAAAAACGAGGTGCCCGTTGTTTCTCAAAAAATTGGCGCAGATAGTGCTTCTGTTATCTTTGATGCCTATCAGTCGGCAAAAGCAAAGGGTATCGACATTTTAATCGCTGACACCGCTGGACGAGTGCATACCAAAGATAATTTAATGAATGAGCTCGAAAAAATAAGTCGGGTCCTAAAGAACCAAGACCAACGACTGCCAGATGAAGTTTTGCTGATAATTGATTCGACAACCGGACAAAATGCCTTAAGCCAAGTCGCCAGTTTTAAAAAGGCGACTCCGATTAGTGGCATAATTCTTACAAAGCTCGATGGCTCAGCCAAAGGCGGTGTTGCGTTCGGATTAGCTCGCAAATTTAATATCCCATTTCGATTCGTGGGCGTCGGAGAAAAAGTTGAGGATCTTATTCCTTTTAATTGTATAAATTTTGTCGAAGCACTTTTCCCCGATAAAGATGATTAGGCTTCACCTTCTCAAAATGTCTTCAATTAAACTACGAATA
>PAEL01000064.1 GCA_002700775.1 Gammaproteobacteria bacterium
AAATTAAAGATGGCTTAAAGGAAACCAATGATTATACTTCATCACCTTCGAATCGGCCGCTCCCTTTTTTGTGCCTGGCTCTTAGAGGAGCTACACCTTGAATATGAGCCTAAAGAATATTTTCGGAATCTGAAAACCTTTCGCTCTCAAGACGACCTCAAAGCTGTCCACCCCCTGGGGAAATCGCCCGTTATTGAAGACGGAAGCTTAATGTTGTCAGAATCAAGCGCGATTACGACTTACCTGATAGAGAAATATGATCCTGAAAACAAACTTCATCCGTGTCGTAAACAAATTAATAGCTGGGCAAAGTTTACTCAGTGGCTCCATTATCCGGAAGGATCAGTGTTCGCCCCACTTCTCATAGATATGTTGCTTCAAAGAACCAACGACAGCTCGCGGAGACTTAATGAGTTTAGTGCGAGCGAAATAAATTTACATTTTGATTATATTCAAGAGCAATTAGGCAATAACAATTACATACTAGGAGAATTTACAGCAGCTGACATAGGTATTGCTTATGTTGTCGAGGTTGCAGACAAGGGGAAACATTTAGCACAATATCCTGTGCTGCTAAATTACCTAACCCGCTGCAAAAATCGAACTGCATTTCAAAAAGCGAAACTACGCGTAGCAGAGTAGAAGGCTTTGGCTTTGGCTTTGGCTTTGGATTCAAGCCTCTGCTTATAGATTACCTTTACCTATATATGCGCAAAAAAAGCAGCCACATGTGCAGCCAAAAGGTCAGGATGTTCAAGAGGGAGAAGGTGACCGCTCTCTTCAATTTCAACAAACTGATGCGCGGGGGCCTTCAATTTCCATTTTTTCCAGGCAGAAGCCGGAAGAGTATTCGAGTTGGCCCCTTTAAAACCAATGACCGGCATCCGTAACTCACCTAATAACGGCCAAACATTTTGAACCAGCGCATAGCAACGCGCTTCCCACTCTTTACTGAAGCGCAGATATGCACGCCCATTTTGAATATATGTACCATTCTCTACATACTGCCACAGAGCTTCGTCAGAAAAATTCTTGAACACGCGCTTAGGCCTAAAATGATCGAATGCTAAATCCCTATTATCCCAATTATCCGTGCGATTTAATGCGCGTCGCATTGGGGGAACTCGACTAGGAAACCACTTGGCAACAATATTCAAAGCAAATTGCGCTATCTTCGGCAAAAGAACCGGCTCAACCAGCGCCATCGCTCGGTAGCAGTTGGGCCTGTGCTTGGCAGCCATCATCAATGCTGAGCCGCCCATTGAATGACCCAAAGCGAATATTGGCTCATTAAAAAAATCAATGACTTTTACAATATCCTGACTCATCACATCCCAGCTTAAAAAATCGTTCGGATTACCACCTCTCAAAGGGCGATGTTCAATACCAAAAACTCGAAAATTTTTAGATAGCTTACTTAAGAGTTGAGAGTAAACCCGGGGCGGATAACCATTCGCATGCGAAAAAAGCAGAATAGGGCCCTCGCCCCCAAAATCAGCAAGCTCGATTCCATCTACCAAAAAAAGTTCAGCTCCTTTTTCCACAAATCACCTACCTCTTAAACATCTCTCGTGAGTGTATTTTTTATAAGCCCTTGCCCCAAGGGGTCAATCATATCTATTCAAACAATTAAATCCCCGAATCACATATATTTACCGCAGTCACTCTGCTCGTGTTAGAGTAGTCGCGTATATAAAAATGTTAGTCAATTATAACCTCGAAAGGAACACCTTTTGGAAATACATATCTATTATTGGTATTGGATCGTTTTCGGAATCTCCCTCATGCTTTCCGAAATTTTCATAGGGTCTTTTTTTATTTTTTGGTTTGGGGCATCGGCAACCGCTGTTGGCGTTGTCTTAATCTTGATCCCACAGCTTTCACTTACGACGCAACTAATATCTTGGACAATACTTTCTTTAGTTTTTATCGTAGCTTGGTTCAAACTTTTTAAACCTTTATCAATTGACAAGACAAAAGCCGGTCTTTCGCGTGAAGCTTTGATTGGAGAAGTTGGCCAAATCATCAGCACGCCGACATCAGAAAAAAATGGTATCGTAAGATTCCCTGTGCCCCTCCTCGGTGCAAACGAATGGGAGGTCATCTCTCAAGAGGAACTTACAGTCGGAGATAGGGTTAAGGTCACAGAAGTCTCTGGGAATTCTCTGATAGTTGCTCGAGCATGAGCCGGCAAGACAATTTTATTGACTACTTTAACTTAAGTTTTTAACGCTAAATCTAAAAAGGGAAAACCATGGAACCCGCAATCATTTTACCCCTAGCGATCTTAATTTTTGTCCTTGTTACCGTCGGCAAAGGTGTGAGGCAGGTGCCCCAAGGAAACAAGTGGGTCGTGCAACGCCTCGGCAAATATCATTGCTCGCTAAACCCAGGGCTGAATTTTCTTGTTCCTTATATAGACAGCATAGCATACAAAGTCACGACCAAAGATATCGTGCTCAATATTCCTTCTCAAGAGGTAATAACGCGAGATAACGCGGTCATAATGACCAATGCGGTCGCCTATATAAATATTGTCTCACCGGAAAAAGCGGTATACGGCGTAGAGGACTATGAGCTTGCGATTCAAACCCTGGTACAAACGTCTTTGCGAAGCATTATTGGCGAAATGAGTTTAGACGATGCGTTGTCTTCCCGGGATCACATCAAAGCTAAGCTAAAAACAGCAATATCAAACGATATCGCAGATTGGGGAATAACATTAAAAACAGTAGAAATTCAAGACATAAATCCATCAGGCACAATGCAAAAAGCCATGGAAGAACAGGCAGCCGCAGAACGCGCTAGAAGAGCAACAGTTACTAGAGCTGATGGAGAAAAAGAGGCCGCGATTTTGCAAGCGGAAGGAAAACTCGAAGCCTCTAGGAGGGAAGCTGAGGCTCAAGTAGTTCTCGCAGAAGCAAGCCAAAAATCTATTACCCTGGTAACAGAAGCAATTGGAGATCGAGAGACTCCTTTAGTCTACCTACTAGGGGAAAAATACATAGCTTCGTTACAGAGTTTATCGGACTCCGATAACAGCAAGTTCGTGGTTTTTCCTGCGGACATACCGGCGGCAATTAAGGGACTGATGGGACGCTAACGAACGAATGTCGCCGGCTTAAATTGCGAAAAAAAGGTGGTAAAGCCGACTACGAATGTTGGACTTTAATTCCGAAATATAAAATCACTATTCGCTCAAAAATTTCCACTTACTCGAAGTGCGACGACACGTCCGTCATTCCAACACCGATTTTCAATTTCTTCCAGAATTTGAGCTGAGATCTTCCCTAGAAAACGTCTACGTTCACGGCACTGTGTGTTGTCCGTATGGTTCCGAGAGAAAAGGCGATAAGTTAACCCTCTCGAATCGACAAATTGGGCGTAAAGTGAGACATACGGGTCCCCCCCACGAATTTCAATATCATCTACATCGTAACGCATAATATTTCCCTCGAAGCGGTTGCTCCAATTGCCGCCATACGTTATTCCGCTTGCCGGCATATCATGCCTAAAACCAAAATTTAAGCGACCTCGGTCGTAATCTCGAAAGCGTCTATTAATACCAAGAAGTGGGTCTGTGATGTTCGAATCCTTCACCTCGAGATTTGCGGTCAATTGAAGGTTTGGAAGGCCAAGCATCCTCATTCTCAGGCTAGCATTGGCTGTTAAACCATACATGTCTCCTTTCCCAATATTTCCATTCGTTGATTGAGGATTATCTTCATCAACCGTCACATCAATCCTTTCAATCCTGTCGTTGTGAACATGGTAATAAGCTCCGACATCCACCGCCCCGACATCGTTAGGCAGTCGATATTCTCCTCTCGTCTCATAAACCCATCCCCACTCCTGTCGCAAGTCGTCGTTACCACTTTGCACATTTGAATCTAGATCTGAGTCCTCATTCGCGACAAAATCGTTGAAGCTGAGCTGCATTACAAACTTTCTTACCCGCGCGCTAAGCTGTATTTGAGGCGTAAGATCAAATCGCAAATCAAAAGTTGGTTTAAAGAATCCAAAGTCCCTGGATTTGTTGACTTCGCCCCACTGACTAATTTCAGAGGCCTCGTAAAGCAATGAGGTTTCTAGAGACATTTTGTCGCTGAAGACATAGTTATGAATTAAAAATGGCTCATAACGGATTTCCTCAACGGTTGAGTTCGCATTTTTGATGTTCTGCCTCACCAACCCTCTTAGGCTAGGATCACTCGTCCCGTCCCCGGACAATCCCAGAGCGATGCCGGATTCAAGGGTGGTCTGCGCTCGCTCAACACCTAACTCAATATCCTGCCCAAAAAACATTTCAGTTGTATAAGAACCACGGACGATGCGCTCTTCAGTGACGTAGGTTCGATCAAGGAAAAGGTTTAACGTTTCAGCGCCGTCATCGGCAATATTATTGCGAGCTCGGATCTGATCGTCATTGCGCTGATTAGCAATGAATAAAAACTTCAGCCGATCGCCATTTACGCGATTCAACTCGTAATCGCCTCCCACTTCCCAGTTGTTTCTTTCCCCACCCTGATCTTCCCTCTGAACGGTTACGACATTCGGATCGCTTCTTACGTTGGTGATCTTCCGGAAAACTTCTGTGGGATTGTCATCTTCTCGGTAAAGCGCATTAAGGCGCGCACTGGAAAAATCGTTAATTTCGTAATCCAGATTGGCGCTTAAATTGTAATTGGTTTGGTCTCTAATTCTATCCTCTCGGATATAGTCGTTATCAGAATAATCCGCGAGCACGCTGTGCTCTTTTCTAACCTGATTCTCGTAGCGCGGATCGATTTCCCCGCTCAATACAAAACCAAGCTGTCCCGCTTTCCCGCTAAGAGCTACAGAACCGCCGGGCTTACGCTCCTGGTCGGCATAGCTCTCCATATTGATTTCATAATTCACTGCTGTTGAGGACAGCTCTTCAAAAAGAACTACATTAACAATCTGGCCGCTTCCCCGCACGTCGAGTTCTCCGGACGTTCCGCGAATTATTTCTATATAATTTACCTGCTGTGCAGTGATTCGTTGCAGCTGTTGCCCCGTTGCGTTGCTCTTTCCCGCAGCTCTCTTTCCGTTAATGATGATTTCACTACTTCCGCCACTACCGAATCCTCGGCCGCCACTGCCGCCGCCGGACCGACCTCTTGAAGAGGTCTGTACGCCCGGTATCCTGTACACCATGTCTTGAGCTGTCATGGGATTAAAGTCAACAAAATATTCAGCTGGATATCTTATGGTGCTCTCATCACCGACGTTGTCCTGCGCGTTTGCAGATTCTATAAAACTAGCGATAACGAGACACCAAATGAGAGGTTGCATTCCCCTCAAAGCCAAGGCAAATTTTGATCTAAGTAATTCATCTGATAAAGTCATGAGATCTCTGGACCTAAAATCCGATAAGTAGCAATACCGCAATGTCATGAAGTCATATCTTACGGTGCATAATGTCAAAACCCTCAAAAAGCAATCCGCAGATACGCGTCAGAGGCAAGAGTTGACATAACAACGTCAATTATAGGCTAATAGATTATCGGCGTTTGTTACAAATTGTAGAGAAAACACAGAATTACAGGCTTTAAAGCTCACTTGTAATCAAAGCAGCTGATGCGAGATTGAACGCCCCAGTCTACAATTTTATTAACTGGTTACAAGTAATGCTAACGAAGCTCAAAAACGGTAAATTTGGATTAGCCAGCTCTTATTGGGCTGCCTATGTTTTTGGGGCGTCACTTTTCTTTATTTTCGGCAGCAGAGCCGTAGATAATGGTCAGTGGCTCCTTTATTTCGTCATCATGACTGGAATGATGATCTACACAATGCTTCTCATCATTGGCGTTCGAGCGAATTACAAAGGCCGACAGTTATGGAAAGTAATGTCTCGCACGTCCTCGGTTTTTATGATTACGAATATCCTAGTCGGAATTTGTACCCTTGGGTTCGTATACTGAGGTAAAGATTTCCTATAGTGATAATCAACCCCCAACGGGAGCTAAGAAAAATGAGTGATCAATTGTCACCCGACACCCGAAGTTATAAATTGTTCGTGAAAAAAGACTGTCCAACATGCGAGTTAATCACTTCAACGACCGAGGTAATTTCAGCAGCCTTAGGCGACAGAATTAAAATCTTCGTCCAAGATGACCCAAGCTTCTTATCTCACTTACCGAACACCGTGGATGACTCCGAGCTGAAATCTTCTTACAAAGACGATATAACAATCGTTCCAACAATAACGATAGAGGGTCACCCTGAAGTCCGAATCGAGGGCTGGGATCGTGCTGCTTGGCAAAAGTTTTTTAAAGAGGAAAATGCTGTCCCCGAGATCGGTGTTGGCTTACCTAATCATAAACCCGGATGTGGATCTAAGACTCTCGACGTAGGAATGTCAGAAAAACTAAAACTTCGATATGCAGACCCATGCGAAGCTCGAAAAATTGACCTTTCAGATGATGAGGATGATATAGAATGTTGCTTCGAGCGAGGTTGGACTGATGGTCTGCCCGTTGTTCCTCCGACCCCACTTCGCGTCGTGAGAATGCTCGCAGGGACAGACCGAGATCCGTCAGATGTGATTGGAAACATACCGCCAGATAATTCGCCTTTAAATATCGAAAAACTAGCGATAAATGCTGTAATGGCAGGGTGCAAACCAGAATATATGCCGCTGGTTATTGCGTCCGTTGAAGCAGCTCTGCAAGAAAAATTTTGTATGCATGGGTTGCTGTGTACTACCTACTTTTCTTCGCCAGTGATGATCATAAACGGACCGGTAGCCAAGCACTTGAATATTAACTCCGGAGTTAATGCGCTTGGCCAAGGGCGTAGAGCCAACGCGACGATTGGACGGACCCTACAATTAATTATTCGTAACATAGGTGGTGGCGTTCCGGGAGGCATCGACAGAGCCGTCATGGGTAACCCAGGAAAATATACTTATTGCTTCGCAGAAGATGAGAGCCAAAAAGACTGGCCCACACTTGCGGAAGACCAGGGCTACGATCGCGGCAAATCGGTTATAAGCTTATTTGCTGGAGAGGGCTTGCAACCGATCTTAGATCAGCAATCGCGCAACCCGGACTCCTTGTCAAAAAGCATGGCCAATAGCCTAAGGGCAGTTGTGAACACCAAGCTTTATGGACTGGCCGACGCAATTTTAATCGTATGCCCAGAACACAGACGAGTTTTTCGACAAGCCGGGTGGAAAAAATCAGACCTTCATGAGGCTATCTCAAAACACTTACTTATACCAGGAACTGCAATAGCTCGGGGCGTCGATGGTATTGCCGAGGGCATGCCAGAAAAGCTTAAAGATAGGACACTCGCTAAATTTAGACCAGGTGGTTTACATATTGTGACAACCGGCGGAACCGCTGGAATGTTCTCCGCCATAATCAGCGGATGGGTAGCATCTGGGGAACGAGGGAGCCAGCTTGTTTCTCAAATACTTTAACCGAATCATCAAGGATTATAGTATGCTGTCAGGTGAAAAAAGGAGAAGAGTTATGCAAAGCCCACTACTGGATCCAACCTCTGAGCTTAAGCCACCAAGCAAAGAGCTTCTTCCTCGTTTAACCACGTTGAAAGATAAAACCGTCGGACTAATCGATATTTCCAAGCCCAGAGGCAAGGAATTCCTTGATCAAGTAGAGTTACAACTTATTTCAGCAGGTGCGAAGGTAGTACGATACATCAAACCCACGTTCGCTAGGACTGCGCCTGTTGAACTCAAGCAACAAATTAGCGTCGAATGCGATGCTGTTATTCAAGGCTTAGCCGACTGAGGATCATGTACCTCGTGCAGTTTGCATGACATCATTGATTTAGAAGACCGCGGTCTTCCAGGTGGTTTCGTAGCCTCCAGTGAGTTTATTGAAGCCGCAGAAGCTCAGGCAAATTCATTAGGCTTAAGTCCCAAAGGAGTATATGTACCGCATCCGATTCAAGATAGGAGTGACGAGGAAATGGTGGAGCTTGCAAAAAATGCGTCCGAACAAATTACCGCACTTATTTGCGAATCATAACCACAGCAACTGCACCCTGAGAAATCGACATCCCGACGAACGTGGTGTCTAAAATTAACTAAACTTACATAAACGAGTTTTCGGAGAAAAAAGCATGACAAGAGAAGCAGTAATCGTATCGACCGCACGCACCCCTATCGGTAAAGCCTACCGCGGTGCATTTAACGACACCGACGCCCCTACTCTTGGAGGCCATGTGATAGCTGCGGCGGTTCAACGTGCAGGTGTGGATCCGAACGAAATTGACGATGTAGTGATAGGTTGCGCAATGCAGCAAGGTTCATCAGGCTATAATATTGGGCGGACCGCCGGAGTTGCCGCAGGTCTGCCAAATTCTGTATCGGGCATGAGCATCGATCGTCAGTGTGCCTCAGGAATGATGGCGATTGCTACTGCCGCCAAGCAAGTGATTGTAGACGGCATGCCAATTGTCGTCGGAGGGGGATTAGAATCAATAAGCCTTGTACAAAACGAGCATCGTAATGCTTACCGAGCTCAAGATCCTAATGTTTTAAAAAACGCTTCAGACGCTTATATTTCCATGCTTGAAACGGCCGAGATCGTTGCCAAACGTTACAATGTTTCCAGGGATGCCCAAGATGAGTACTCGCTGCAAAGCCAGCAACGTACCGCAGCTGCTCAGGCCGCGGGAAAGTTCGATGATGAAATCGTTCCTCTTCCCTCAAAAATGTTATTTGTAGACAAGGAAACAAAACAGCAAAGCACTCACGACGCTATGCTTGAAAAGGACGAGGGCAACAGACCGACAACAACACTTGAAGGGCTCAAAGGATTGAAACCAGTTATTGAAGGCGGAGTAATCACTGCCGGAAATGCGAGTCAGCTGTCGGATGGCGCTTCTGCTTCAATTGTAATGGATAGCAAACTAGCTGAACAAAGGGGCCTGCAACCACTAGGGGCTTATCGAGGCATGTCAGTAGCTGGCCTTGGCGCCGACGAAATGGGCATCGGACCAGTTTTTGCGATCCCTAAATTACTGGAACGAAATAACTTAAAGATGGACGACATTGGCCTCTGGGAGCTCAATGAAGCTTTTGCGGTACAAGTTATTTATTGCAGAGATCAACTCGGGATACCTGATGAGCTCTTGAATGTTAACGGAGGGGCTATTTCCATCGGTCACCCCTACGGCATGAGTGGGGCTAGAATGGTTGGACATGCTCTCATAGAGGGGAAACGACGAGGAGCAAAATACGTTGTTTGCACTATGTGTGTCGGCGGAGGCATGGGCGCTGCTGGCTTATTTGAGGTTTACTAAACGGAAACCAGCTGTGAGTGGCACTGCTAATTCTTAAGTTGGCAGTGCTGCTTACTAAATCCAATGCGCTCTTTTACAGTAAAATCGATCGTTGGAAGGGCAACGCGATATTCGGTGGCAATCTCATGGTGTTTTGCGAGTTCAAAAGCTCGATCGACGGCGCCGGACATCAATCTGGATCCAAATTTTTCCCCCAGCTCTGTCCAAAAATTTTCGCCAAATCGTGAAACTTCCTTCCGCCAAGCACCATCACCAAAAAGCACATCAAAAGCATCAGTAACAGCTAGCTCCGGAGAATCTGAAAACCGTCGACAATACGCGCTGTCTGCAGAAAAATCTTGTTTAAATAATTGATCATATTTTTCAAGAATCGATAGAAATTCTTCTATATCAGAGCCATCTAAACCTGGGTTTGGCTCAATTTGCCCGCTCAAATTAAACGACTGAAGCATGTTGGAAACGAAGTAATATGCCAACGAGCCGTCTTGGACTCTCTGCGCACTTCCATAACCAACGAACCCGAACTGAAACATTAGGATAATGACCTTTAAAGCCCGAGACAATGAATAGTCAATCATGTTTCACAGAGCCTCTCAGCAACTTCCGCACTCCGTTTTGCTTCTTCCCTCGCAGTCTCTTCTCTTGCACACCTTTACGGGGCTTTGTCGCTATGCGCGGCGGTGCTTGATAGCTGGCTATCTCGACCAGTTTGTTCAATCGCTTTAAGGCGTCTTCTTTATTTTTTTCTTGGCTCCTAAAACGCTGTGCTTTGATGACGATTACCCCTTCATTTGAAATTCTTGTATCTCGAACCATTAAAAGTTTTTCTTTTAGTTTGCTTGGCAGAGGTGATGTCCTAATTGGGAAACGCAACTGAACAGCGGTCGAGACCTTGTTGACGTTTTGCCCACCAGGACCGGCGGCTCGAATTGCCGTGAATTCAACATGCTTATAAGACAAAAAATTTTTAGACATCACTATCCCAGTACGAGCAACATTGGTAATCAAGACCTACCACAGAATTATAAACATTTTTTAATTACAAGTAATATTTAGCGATCCAACTTATGGCGACCCTAATGCTTATCTAAACCTTTTTATTTAATGATTTGTGACAGAGTCAACATTTATTCCTCTCAACTCCTTAAACTTTCCTCATGAAAATCTTAAAAGCGATCGTATAAATAATATTTGTCACGTACACTAACGGTCATGAATAAAAACAACTCGTAAAGTAACAGGGGTAAAAATGAAGAACATTTCATCTGTCCGATGCATCGCTAACACATTCTCCCTATTGCTGATAATCTCTTTTTCTCTAGCCTCTTATTCTCAGGAATTAAGGGTATCTAAGCCGGAAAATGCGGGAATGTCGTCCCAAAGGTTGGAGAGACTCGAAGCTGCGCTCGAAACTTATATTCAAGACAACAAACTAGCAGGCAATGTTGCAATTGTTCTTCGCGATGGCCAAATAGTTTTTGAGGCGGCCAATGGCTTCCGCGATATCGCCAGTGACTCCCCCATGAAAATCGACACAATGTTTCGCATAGCATCCCAAACAAAAGCGATTATTAGTGTTGGAATAATGATGTTACAGGAACAAGGCAAGCTCAAAATCAATGACCCTTTGTGGAGGTATTTACCGGAGTGGAGAGGCAGCAAGGTCGCTCTAGATTCCTCGGGTGGCGCAGATCCATCGGAGCCCCCTCCGTTACAAAATGCGGACAGGGCTATAACGATTCGACATCTTTTGACTCACACGAGCGGCATAAGCTACGGTGGTGGCCCTGCCCAACAACAGTGGAAAGAGGCTGATATTCAAGGTTGGTACTTTGCTGACCGAGAGGAACCCATCCGCGAAACAGTAAAAAGAATGGCCACATTACCCTTGAGCGCCCAACCCGGCGAGAGGTGGGTTTATGGTTATAACACCGATATCCTAGGGGCAGTGATTGAGGTTGCCAGTGGCATGAGACTCGACAGGTTTCTTCTCCAACATGTTTTTGAACCACTAGGTATGAAGGATACTCATTTTTACGTTCCTCGCGAAAAGGCAAGCAGATTGGCTACCGTATATCAGCCGAAAACCGATGGTAGAGGTATAGAAGCTGCACCCCGCTTAAATGGAATGCAGAGTCAAGGCATGTATGTGGAGGGGCCGAAAATCAGCTTCTCTGGAGGGGCCGGCCTTATATCAACCGCTCAAGACTACGCTCGTTTCCTTCAGATGACACTTAACGGCGGGGAACTCGATGGCAAGCGTTTGCTCTCAAGGAAAAGTGTCGAACTCATGACTACGAATCATCTCGGTGACACCCCATTTCGAAAAGGTCAGGGCTTCGGACTTGGGTTCTCTGTCGTAACCGATCTCGGAACAAGAGGAAGCCTCGGTTCCGAGGGCGAGTATGGGTGGGGGGGTGCCTACCACTCAACTTACTGGGTTGATCCCGCGGAGCGATTAGTGGTCGTCTACCTAACTCAGATCCGTCCGGCAATCGGACTTAACGATTACGAAGCTCTTCGTAATGGCGTTTACCAAGCGATTATTGATTGAGCCATCGGAATCATTTTTATTTACAACTGGGAGTAGCACAATAAAAATTTCCGTATTGGACCAATCACCGATAAGAAGCGGCAGCAATGCAAGTGAGGCTTTAAACGAAACGATCGAACTCGCCCGACTCACAGACAAATTGGGCTTTCACCGCTTCTGGGTATCGGAGCATCACGCCTCTGCCGCCTTAGCCGGTTGCTCTCCTGAAGTTTTGCTTGGGCGCTTAGGAAACGAAACTGAATCCATCAGAATTGGGTCAGGGGGCATCATGCTCCCACACTATAGCCCTTACAAAGTTGCCGAAAATTTTAAAGTCCTTGAAACGCTTTATCCGGGACGTATAGACCTCGGCATCGGCCGAGCTCCAGGAACTGACCCATTTACCACCGCCGCAATTCGTTATGGATCGACAACGGGTCCACAGCACTTTCCAAATATGGTTTGTGACCTTCAATCATTACTTAATGATGATAATCCTGTTACAGAGGGAATGGAGCAAGCGCGAGCCTATCCAAAAACGCAGAACCCGCCTTCACTCTGGATGCTCGGGTCAAGCGAGGATAGCGCATTTTTGGCCGGGAGAAATGGTCTGCCCTACAACTTCGCGTACTTCATCAACCCAAATATTCGACAGGATATTTTCCAAATTTATCAGGATCAGTTTCAGCCTGGACCAAATCTTAACGCGCCTTATAAATGCCTAACTTTGTTCAGCATCACAGCAAACTCTGAAGAAGAAGCTCAACATTTGGCAAAGAGTAGAGACCTCTGGTACATCAAACTTTTGCGAGGTGACCCTGGCCCGTTCCCCACCCCTGAAGAAGCTGAGAGTTACGAGTATTCACACGGAGAACTTGAGTTAATACGAAAAAATCGAGAAAAACGTGCCGTGGGGACGCCCAAACAGGTCTCCAAAAAGCTAAAAATGATGACTGAGGATTTTAATGCAGACGAAATCATGCTGGTGAGCATAACTCACGATCCAATAGCGAGAAAACGTTCTTACGAACTCATTGCAAATGAGTGGGAACTTACCCCAATCGCAGCTTAGTATTCAAAACGAATTTCAGCGGGCATCAATCCAGCTTTGATTGTTGCCCCCCAAATTTCATTACCCATCTCGTTCAGGTGTAAATTATCCCCAACAAAAATGTCGCCCATCACGCTGCCGCTTGAATCTAAAAACGGGGACGCAGAATCAATAAAAGTTACCATCGGATTTAGTTCCGCTATAGCCGAAAATCTTGCACTAACACTCCGCGCGGCATCCCAAACATGTAAACGTGAAATACTTGGCTTGACTGCCAGAACATAAATTCGTGTGCGAGGAAGTTCTTGAGCAACTTTCGATACTATCTGCTCGAACTGTTCAACAATTAAATCCTCGTTCAAATTGTATGCGGTATCATTATCACCTTCATATATCAATATTGCCCGCGGCTTGTAAGCCAAGGCAACGCGATCAAGATAATGCAAAACATCACCCATTACGCTACCACCAAAGCCACGAGGAATAACCGTAAGTGGCGCGAGTGCGTTTTTAGCTTTATCGTTCCAACGAGCAATACTTGAGCTCCCTGTCAGCACGATCGCATTTTCAGGTGGAGGATTAAGCGCATCTTCCTGCTCAAACGCGAGAATAGTTTCCTCAAACCGACCCGGATCAAGATTTTGTGCTTTTACTAAAGAAATAGACAAAAAAATGCAGAAAAACCCAATCAAAATTTTCCGATGACTGATTTGAATTCTAAAAAGCATCACATGCTCCAATATTTATAAAACATAAACAGAAAAAAGCCCAAATGGACTGTTACATATTATTTCGCAAACAATTGATTATCAATATCTCGAAATGCTTTAAATTCCAGCGCGTTTCCAGAGGGGTCCAGAAAAAACATCGTGCCTTGCTCACCAGCCTCGCCTTTAAATCGTATA
This sequence comes from Gammaproteobacteria bacterium, assembly GCA_002700775.1. Classification (GTDB taxonomy): domain Bacteria; phylum Pseudomonadota; class Gammaproteobacteria; order Pseudomonadales; family Pseudohongiellaceae; genus UBA9145. Next base: position 13,787 of record PAEL01000064.1, read on the forward strand.
TAGGGCTCTATAACAAACTCTTCAATGACATCTCTCCACCTAATTGATAGGCTCTTCCACTCGTCAAATTCCATCACCACGCCAAAATGAGGAACCGGAACACCCTGCCCATCAACGCCATTTAAAATACTGCCAACCTTGCCGGTCCTGCCAATATTACCATTAAGGTGGGTGACGAGCTGATGCCCAAAAAGATCGAAATCTATCCATTGAGAGCAGCTACGACCCTCAGGCAACCCGAGTCTCTTGCCGTAAAATTCTCTTGCCTCGTCTATGTCTCTTACCTGGATGGCAAGATGAAAAGGAGTTAGAGTCATGAGTGCAATTCCCCTATCTCAGGCCTGCTGCAATACCTTCGACAGTTTCGCTCAATGCTAAATATCTTACCTTCGTATTTCCGCGGCGGCCCTCTCCATCAGCCCGAAGCTTCCGAGCGAGCTCAACAAGTTGATCAGCCATATTAGAATCTTTCTCGCGCTCCTCTAACAAAACTTCCGCATTACCCAGTGCATAATCCAACTCTTGATCACGCTCCGAAGATAGGACCCCAGCTCTTGCCAGTTGATCGCGGTAAGCGCGGGCTACAACGGGGACGGGCGGCCATACGTGTCGCTGTTGGCGCTGCGCATTGAACGTACTGTCCGCGCTATTCAAAGATGCAGCTGCGATTTCATTGGCACTTAGGTAATCGCTTGGCTCCAAAACTAAAACATCTATCCCGCGAGCAATTTCAGTACCGTATATCAGTCCCTGGAACCAATACGTGGACCAGTACCCACCCAGAACTAGGTCTTCCTCGTCGACAGGACCTCGATCGAAGAAAGCTATTTCCTGAACATTCGCAGAATCAGTGAAATCAAATACTGACGCTCCGCCCTGATACCACGCTTGAATCATCAAATCGCGCCCCGGCACTGGAATCAATGACCCGTTATGCGCAACACAATTTTCCTGCTCCGTTTGCGGTGCAGGCATCTTATAGTAACCGCGGAACTGTAATTTTCCATCTGAAATATCATAAATAGCATCAGCGCCCCAAGTAATCGGGTCTTGCGCTCGACAACGTGGTCGTCCTCCACCACCCCACTCATCGGTAAACACCACCTTTGTACCTGCGTTGTTAAAAGTGGCTGAGTGCCAATATGCAAAGCCAGGATCTACTACTTCATCTATCCGAACGGGGTTAACCGGATCAGAAATATCTATCAGAATCCCATTACCAGAACAGGCGCCGGCAGCAAGACCAATTTCGGGGTAAGCGGTAATGTCATGACATTGATTTGTTCTCCGAGTAGTTTGTGTACCCGGTCCATGATCACCACCTTCCCATAAGCCGGCAAGAACTCCAGACTCCGGGTCCGAAAATAAGAAAGGTTGATTTACGATTCGAGCATCTTGTGGACTGTCAACTGGGACTTGGATAACGTCAATACGATAGAGTGATGAGCCCGGGTTTTCAAACGGAGACTTATCTGAGCACCCTTCTAGCTCTTCTTCTGGACGCACTCGGCTTGTGCCCGAACCGTATATATAGATGTTGCCTTCGTCATCCGGGTCAGTGATAACAGTATGTGTATGTGAACCCCTGCAAGTCTGAACCGCTCCGACTTGAACGGGCATTGCGAAATCACTGACATCAAAAATGCGTATACCCCTGAATCGATCTTCGCTTGTGGGCTCCGCAACTCCTTGCAAACCACAGTCAAGACGCCCGCGAGTCTGTTCCACAGAGAGTATCAATAGATCACCGACCACTGAAACATCGCCCTGGCCACCGGGACAGACAACAGAACTCAACAATTCCGGCGAACGAGGGTTGCTCAAACGGTACGCATTAAACCCATGGTAATTCCCAGCGACGACTATATCGTTATCAAAAACTAAATCAGTATTTGAAAAATCCAACAAACTAGGTCGAGGTTCTTCTTCCTCTTCTTTTTCTTCATTTGACAACTGATCAGCGTCTGGCTCGCTGGCAACAGTAAGCTCAACTCCAGACACGTCCTCTACTTCTCCGTTCGGTGCTAGCGTCTCCATGCCAAGCGCACGTCGGCGAGCAACCGTGAGACCTTCCGGATTCTCTGGATCAAAAAACCCAGCCGGCTTTGGAATCGAGGCAACTAAAGTCATATTGAGTGACGCCTGACCCGCATCATAAAACCCTGCCTTCAAATTCACTCTCGGATCAGGAGAAAAACCTGCGAGCATGGCACTCATCCTATCTATTTCGCTTTCCTGATCAGAAACGACGTCTGACGTGAACGTAAAAAGAACCGAGTCTTGTGCCGTGCCTCTTTGATCAAGAAGATTTTCCACCATGGTAATCGCGCCATTATGATGCTTGATCATCAGCTCCAAGAATACAGTATCGAATGTATAACCCACTGACGCCTCTAGTCGCGTAAAATCATCCTCGGTTAACATACCCGGCAGACTATCTTGCTCAGTCCCCATATTCATCATAGTCTGCATAGAGACCTCAGTACTCTGTCCTCGGTCCTTAAGCCAATCCGACATCATCGTCATTTCATCTTCCTGCGAAAGCGACATTCTAAGCGCCATAAGCTGTAAAGATTCTCGCGTACTTCGATCTTCAACAAGTTTTACCATTCGCAAGGCCTGGTCATGATGCATAATCATGCCTTGCATGAACTTTACGTCCGCATCAGTGTATGAAATACCAGACAAGTCAGAGGCTTCTTCGGCAGAAATTTCTCGGCTGGGTTGTCCAGGAGCTCCGGGTTGAATAATAGGAACCTGACTCAGAGCAATCCCTGCGAAGATCTGCAGGGCACCCAAACTGCAAAGAATTGAAACTAAATGTCTTGCCACTCTCAGATACGACATGTTTATAACCCTGATAATTAAAAAAGCAGGCCCCAAGCAAAAGTTAAAAAATCTCGTCGCAGGCGGACCCTATTAATTACTATAAAAGTTATCGATATAGATTACTAGCGGTCAAGGGATAGAACTTTTCTAGTGACATCTATACGCGCCTTTCCGAATCCGTGCCCCGGCGAATCCGATAAAAGAATTGTCGCAAATACTACTGGATCACCTTGGTTCACTTTCCAACCTACCCACCAACCAAAGTTTTGACCTTCAATATCTGTCCAACCAGTTTTTGCAGAAATCGAAGGATCAGGGTATGCGTTCAGCAGAAGCTTTTTAACAGTTTTCATGGTCTCAAGAGAAAAGGGCAACCTATTAGCAAGTAGCCTCTCCAAAAATTGAACCTGCTGTATAGGAGAAATCCTCAATCCACCATCGATCCAGAATCGATCAAGGCCACCGTCCATATTGGCATTGCCATACCCGACTGAGGTTAAAAACCTCTTCATTTCAGCCTCACCGATCTCTCGGACTAATTGTTGATAATGCGGAAGAGCAGAGAGCGCAAATGCCTCGACCAAGGTGAGATCTCTGTTGATTTCAGAACGATCTCGGACCACACCGTCCCAAATCAAGAGATCGTCATGAGAAACAACGCCAGTTTCGAGGGCCACCAATGAGGAAAATATTTTAAACGTTGATGCTGGAATAAAACCCGTGTGCACCATTTTTGTATCGCTGGCTAAATACTTATCACTGGCCGTATCCAAAGTGACTATGGCTCCGTGAAAACCACCCGACTCTCGGGCTTGATTAAATGCTGGGCTGTACTGAACATTTTGCGCCAAACCTATAGAAGCATTGGCAGCGAGGAGGCTTAAAAAAAGTGAGAGCAATAGTCTAGTGAACGATCGCGGCATGTAATTGAAGCACCTCCAAATCGATTATCTCAAGCGTCTTAATGTGAGTTCGCTCAAGATACACTTTCGGCGCCACACCATTCTCATAGGCCTCTGCCCAACGCGAAGCACAAAGGCACCAACAATCGCCCTCCAACAATCCCTGAAAACCGACTTCAGGCCGAGGAGTCGACAAGTCGTTCCCCTGAAAACGGGTGTAATTCAAAAACTCTTCCGTCAGAAGAACACATACCGTATGGCAACCCACGTCATCATTCGAGGTGTTGCAACAACCATCTCGATAAAACCCCGTTAACGGATCCATTCCGCATGGCTGCAACGGCTCACCCAAAACGTTAATGGGTTGGTCTTTATTCACGATACTTAAGCACCTCGTTAGAATGAATTTAAAGTCGCATAGCGATCTCTATGAAAGGCAGCATCACCGAGAAATTGCTGAGCCACGCGCGCGCGCTTGATATAAAAACCAACGTCGTACTCATCTGTCATGCCGATTCCGCCATGCATCTGTACCGCCTCATTACTAACCAGCTTTGCAACGTCACTAACCTTTGCCTTCGTCATGCTTGCTATTCGAGCGACGCTATCATTAGAAGATTCGGGATTATCCAACTCAAACAATGCTCCGCGGACCGCAGATCGACAGAGCTCAATTTCACTGTACATTGCAGCGGCGCGATGCTGAAGCCCCTGAAATGAGCCAATCAAAACCCCGAACTGCTCTCTTTGCTTGAGATACTCCAGCGTCAGATCAAACGCGGCTTGCATGCTGCCGAGCATTTCGGACGCGACTCCAATACGCCCAATATCTAAGACCCGGGCAAATCTAGAAGTACTATCGTTAGCGGCGATATCAGACCCAAGACGATTCTCTTCTTCAACGTGCACATCAGTTAAGGTGAGGTTCGCACAGTTGCGACAATCCACCATTGAAGTGCGTTGAACATCCAGACCAGGAGCTTTTTTATCAACGACAAATAAGCTTAAACCTTGCGAACGAACGCCACCGTTATCGACCTTCGCGACTACTACCAACTTGTCAGCCACATGCCCATCTAACACGAAGGTCTTATTTCCGTTAAGTCTATAACCGCCTACAACTTTAGTAGCCGAAGTTTGGATATGATTCGGTGAATGTATTGGCAGTTCGTCTCCTGCTAAAGCCAACAAAAGTTGCCCCTTTACAACTTCAGGGAGAAGGCGCTTTTTCTGAACATCCGAACCGAAATAAGAAATCGCAGTCGCACCAAGAAGCACCGAAGGAATTAGGGGCGAGCTTACAAGATTACGACCAGTCTCTTCTAGAACAACGCCTAAGCCAACATAACCAAAATCAAAGCCCCCAAAGGAATCCTCTATTGCTATTCCTGTCCAACCCAGTTCGACCATCTGCGTCCATACTTTTTCATCGAAACCTCGTTCGTTGCTAGTATCTCGCAGCTGCCTCAGCAAACCTAAAGGGGCGTTCTGCGCGACAAAGTTTTTAGCAGAGTTTTGCAATAATTCCTGGTCTTCATTTAGTGCTAGGCTCATTCCTTAATCCCTACTTTTACGCATATTCAAAATATCCGGAAGTCCAAGAACTCTCTTAGCGATAACATTTAACTGAACTTCTGAGGTTCCTCCCTCAATAGAATTTGCTTTAGAACGCAGCCACTCCCGAGTTACTGTCAATTCTTCACTCTTAAAGCCTGAACCTTCCCAACCCAGCGCACAGCTCCCGAGCGCCTGAAGCAATAACTCGTATCGACGTTTATTCAGCTCGCAGCCATAATTCTTCAACATTGATGATGTTGCTGTAGGCCCCTGCCCTTTTTTTGATTCTTCTAAAGACCTTTGGGAAGTCAAGGCAAAAGCCTCACTATCAATTTTAAATTGAGCTATTTCATCTCTCAGAACTGGGTCAGACAAACGACCGGAGTCACCCCGATAATGCATGGCGGCGTCTTCAACTTTATCCATAATCGAAGCATGGTCGGGATCTGAATTTAAACTATCGGCCAGTCCAAACCCGGAAATCATGGTTCGTTCATGCTGGAGCAACCTTTTCGCAATCGCCCAACCATTATTCACCCCGCCGACGAGGTTTTTAGCAGGAACACGCACATCATCAAAAAAAGTTTCGCAGAAAGGAGACGAACCAGAAATTAATTGTATCGGTTTAGTGCTGACTCCAGATGTCTCCATATCGAAAAGAATAAAACTGATACCGGCATGTTTAGGACCCTCGACATCAGTTCTCACCAGACAAAAAATCCAATCAGCTTTATCCGCATAAGAGGTCCAAACTTTGGATCCGTTAATGAGATAGTCATCCCCATCAACCAGAGCTCTCGTCGCTAAACTCGCTAAATCAGATCCAGAACCCGGCTCAGAATAACCTTGACACCACCTTATCTCTCCACGAACAATCTTCGGTATATGTTCAAGCTTTTGTTCATAGCTGGCAGACTCGAGAAGAACCGGACCCAGCATAGAAATTCCGAAGCTAGTTAATGCTGGACGAGCATTAATACGTGAAAGTTCCTGAGAAAGGACAATCGACTCCTCTTTACTCAGACCACCGCCACCAAATTCTTCAGGCCACGTCGGACAAGTCCAGCCTTTATCCGCCATGCGCTCTAGCCAGATTTTGCTATCTGGGTTTTTAAACTGGAAATTGCGCCCCCCCCAAACCACCTCATCTTGGACCGCAGGCAGGCGCATCGACTTCGGACAATTAGTCTCCAACCAAGATCTCACCTCTGTCCTAAATGCTGACAGTTGCACTATTTTATCCCCCTATTGATTTTGAGAAAAACGAATATCTCTTAGGCCCTCATCAGAACCTGTCGACCACTTACTTTGCCGGCCTTGAGATCAACCAAAGCCTCATAGGCTTCGCTCATCGGTCTCTCTTGAATTTGAATTGGCTCAACCTTGCCGGCCTTAACTAATTCCATCAGCTCTCTCATTTCGGCCAATGTGCCGACAAAACTCCCTTGGATTACGCGAGCCATCATCGGAATAAACGGCAAAGGAACTGACAGCACCCCACCATAAAGACCAACAATCACTATTGTGCCGCCCTTACGCAGCGTCGATAGCCCGTAGTTAACTGAGCTCTCGGCACCAACGAAATCAATAACGGCAAAAACACCGCCCGTTAATTTTCGAATCTCTTTACTAGTCTGTCTATCGCTGGAATCGTAAGTGCGACTCACTCCTAATTCCCGCGCAGCAGTCAATTTACTCTCATCAATATCAACGACAATAGGATCAATCTTGAAGGCCGAGATAGCTATCTGTATCGCCATCATCCCTACACCACCCGCACCAATTATTACAAGCTCATCACCCTTGCCAAGCTCACCCAGTTTCTTCAAAGCGGAATACGCGGTCAGCCCGGAGCAAGCATATGTTGCCGCAAGCGAATCTGAGATATCACCCTTGTCAAGAAGGTATCGAGGATGAGGGACGATAACATGATCGCTAAAACCACCGGGCATTACAGCACCCAAAGCCCTGCCTGGCGTGCATAGGTGCTCTTCTCCCCGATGACAGACTGAACAATCTCCGCAGCCTATCCATGGATAAACCACGCGACGATCACCAACCGAGACGCCCTCCGCCTCTGGACCTAATGCAACAACTTCACCAAAAATTTCGTGACCCAGCACCATTCCTTCTCGTCCAACCTCAAGCTTCTTATCTTGCCCTAAATCAAAAACACCATCATGTAAATGGATGTCTGAATGACACACACCGCAGGCAACAGTTTGTATCAAAACCTCAGTACCTTTCGGCTCAGGCGTTGCAGATTCAACTTTCACAAGAGCGGCTCCGGGAGCTGCTGTTTGATAGGCAATCATTTGTTCTTCCTCATAAGCATAATTACATAAAAAGGCCTAAGCCTCTTGTTCAGCACCCCATTCAGCAAAAGTTTTGCCTTCTTTCGCAAGTTTTTCTAATAACGGCGCAGGCTTCCAATATAGCTCCCCTTCACGGTCCCGAAACTCACAGATTTTGTCAAACACTCTTTTTAAACCGACTCTGTCAGCATAATGCATAGGACCACCTTTAGCAGCTGGGAATGCGTAACCGAATACATAAACCACATCAATATCGCTTGGCCTTTGCGCGATTCCCTCTTCAAGAATTAGAGCCCCTTCGTTGATAAGAGGGTATAAACATCTCTCTAATATTTCCTGATCAGAAAATTCACGTTGTTGAATGTTCAGTTTCTCGGCTTGAGTCTTGATCATCTCTTCTACAGAGGAATCAGAGATCCGGGCTCGGGTTTTTGCATCATATTAAAAAAACCCGCCGCCGGTCTTTTGCCCTAGCCTCCCCATCTCAACAAGCATATCAGCGACTCCGTATGGCTTCGGATCATCAGGGATGTCATCCCGATTTTCTCTTGCCTTATAACCAATATCCAAGCCAGCCAAATCACTCATTGCAACTGGACCCATTGCCATTCCAAAACCTTCGAGTGCGTTATCAACTTGTGCAGGCGTGCAACCATCCATCATTAGCATTTGAGCCTCTCTCCCGTAGCCACCAAGCATACGATTTCCAATGAAGCCATAACAAACACCCGACAATGCGCAAACCTTTCCGATTTTCTTTCCTATTAACATCGCCGTAGCGAGAACATCATCAGCGGTCTCAGCGCCTCGAACTACTTCCAAAAGTTTCATCACATTAGCCGGGCTAAAGAAATGCATTCCCAACACGTCTTGAGGTCGACTTGTAGCTGCGGCTATCGCGTCGACGTCCTGATAGGAAGTGTTGGATGCCAAGATCGCGCCAGGCTTACAAATCGCATCCAGCTTTACAAAAATTTCTTTTTTTAACTCAAGATTCTCGAACACAGCTTCAATCACCATGTCAGCATTCGCAATATCACCATAATCAGTGGAGCCGGAGACAAGGCTCATACACTGCTCCATCTGAGCTTCAGTCAACTTGCCTTTTTTCATCGTGATAGAGTAGTTCTTCTTAATTATTGCTAAGCCTCGCTCTAAAGCTTCGTCAGAAATTTCAATCATTTTTACCGGAATTCCTGCATTAGCAAAACACATTGCTATCCCGCCACCCATGGTGCCGCCTCCAAGCACGGCAGCGGATTTAATTTCTCGCACGGGAGTCCCTTTACTCAGATTCTTTATTTTCGAAGCCTGACGCTCCGCAAAAAATATGTGCCGCATTGCGGCAGATTCCGGGGAAGTTACCAACTCAGTAAAAAGTTCACGTTCTCGTTCTAAACCGGCGTCCATCGGAAGATCAACAGCAGCTTGAATACACGAAACAATTCGATCCGCAGCAATCTGACCTCTCGCGCGCTTTGCAAGCTGCTCTCTAGCCGCATCAAAAAATCCAGCTTCAACTGTACTTGGATCAATCGAAATATCGCGAATTCTTTTCAGAGGCGCACCACTTGAAACCAAATGTTTTCCATAGTTTATTGCCCCAGCCTCTAACTCATTCTCTTCTACTACGGAGTCTATTAAGCCAAGCGCCAAAGCTTTACTAGCGGCAATAGGATTACCACTTGTGATCATATCCAGCGCCACTTTGACGCCGGCAATGCGAGGGACGCGCTGCGTTCCGCCAGCCCCCGGCAAAAGACCAAGCTTCACCTCTGGCAAGCCAACTTTTGCTGAAGCGATAGCACAACGATAATGACATGCGAGCGCCACCTCAAACCCTCCGCCTAGCGCTGTTCCATGTATCGCCGCAATAATAGGTTTCGTAGAATTTTCGATCGCGGCCAGCAACTCCGGTAAACCAGGACCCTGAGGAGGTTTTCCGAACTCAGTAATGTCAGCGCCCGCAATAAACGTCCTACCTTCGCATGCTATTATCAAAGCCTCAGTGTTATCTGCTTGAGCCGCTGTTACGTGCTTCAACAATCCCGCACGCACGACTTGAGCCAAGGCATTGACCGGCGGGTTATTAACTGAGATTACTCCAATGTTATCAATAATTTTATAACTTACGGCTTCGCTCATAACAGTTCCTTTGATTTAATTCCGATTTAAAGTTAGTAAACCTTGTGCTTTCACTTAATCTAACCGCTCAATAATTGCCGCCACACCTTGTCCAATTCCAATGCACAGGCTAATCGCTGCATATCTCCCTCCAGTCCTCTCAAGTTGACGAACTGTAGATAATGCGATTCGAGCGCCAGAAGCACCAAGGGGGTGTCCTACAGCAATCGCTCCGCCATTTGGGTTCACTCGCGTATCTTTGAAATCAACTTCAAGCATCTTTAAACAACCCAATACTTGAGCTGCAAAAGCTTCATTTATTTCAATAATATCCATGTCACCTAAATTAAGTTTGGCTCGGGCAAGTGCTTTTTTTATCGCAAAAACCGGGCCTAAACCCATTACACGAGGCTCGACGCCAGCAACACCACCAGCAATAATCCGAGCACGTGGCCTTACTCCAAATTTTTCCCCAATTGCCCTATTACCGATAATTAGCGCGGCAGCTCCATCATTGATTCCTGACGCATTTCCAGCGGTAACCACGCCTCCATCAAACAACGATCGCAAGCCTGAGAGAACCTCTACGGATGAGGCTGGTCGCGGGTGCTCATCTGAATCTATGACACTGGGAGGCTTTTTACGACCTTGAGGAACCTCAATTGGTATTATTTCTCCACTAAAAAAACCCTCCGCTCGCGCCGCCTCATATTTTGACTGCGACCCAGCTGCAAACACGTCACTATCCTCTCTAGAAATTCCCAGATCCTGAGCAATATTGTCAGCTGTTTGAGGCATCGTATCGTCGCCAAAAACATTTGAATATGCAGGATTGGTGAAACGAGCTCCTAAGGTGCTATCGGCAATGGTTTGACCTCTATCGAATGCTGAATGCGCTTTCGACATCACAATAGGAGCTCGACTCATAGATTCGACTCCTCCTGCCAAGAACAAGTCACCCTCGCCCACCTTGACTCCTCGCGCAGCATCTAGCGTCGCAGCCAAACCAGACCCACACAGCCTATTTACTGTGATCCCCGCAGTGGTATTTGGCATTCCGGCCTCAAGCAAAGCAAAGCGAGCTACATTTCTGCAATCTTCACCTGCTCCATTCGTATTTCCCATTACGACATCTTCAAAATCTTCAGCCTTAAAACTATTTCTGTTTACAACCGCGTTAATTACATGAGCCAACAAATCATCTGGTCTTACAGAAGATAAAGCCCCTGCATGTCTGCCAAATGGGCTTCGACCGCCATCATAAATAAACGCTTCACTTAAAATATTTTGCGACATGAGTTCCTCTCTAATTCCGTGTTTCCGCATGGCTTCAAACAATCAGCATTACCTAATCCCAAACTAAAATTACTGAGAAAATCTGCCGACGAACAATCTGTCTCATTCTATAACACGTCAACTAATAATCTATAGCTCTTATGCGATTTATTGTCTAAATTACCATTTTAAAAATCAGTTTAGGCGACCCCAGAAAGCCCTGATTAGTCGCGCGTACGACTGAAATATGCTAATTTCTTCCTTAAGCTTTAGACCAACCATCTATTAAATTTACCATCAGCAAAAAATAGGTTACGCAGCCATGATTCGAGATCCGGAAACCCTAGACCAACTTATTTCACTTATCGAGCGCTTCGTGCGAGAGAGGTTAATCCCAGCTGAAGATCAACTCGCCGAAGAAGGCAAATTGCCTGACGAAATTCTCAGTGAAATGCGGGAGCTTGGTCTTTTTGGATTAACCATCCCAGAAGAGTACGGTGGGCTTGGCCTCACTATGGAAGAAGAAATAAAGGTGTCCATGGCGCTGGGCTATACCTCTCCCGCGTTCCGATCAATTTTAGGCACAAACAATGGAATAGGGTCTGCAGCCATTGTTTTTAATGGAACCGAACAGCAAAAACAAAGGTACCTTCCCAAATATGCCTCCGGCGAGTGGGTTGCGTGTTTCTGTCTCACAGAGCCTGAGGCAGGCTCAGATGCAGCCTCGTTAAGAACCACTGCACGTCGCGAGGGAGAGCATTATATTATCAACGGAACCAAGCGGTACATAACTAACGCACCTGTCGCCAATACATTTAACGTTATGGCTCGAACCAATCCGGAAATCAAGGGGGCACGCGGCATCTCTTCCTTTATCGTTGAGAGAGAAACGCCAGGTTTAACTCTTGGATCTATCGATAAAAAAATGGGTCAATCTGGATCAATGACCTGCGATGTAATTTTTGAAGATTGCAAAATTCCAGCAGAAAACATTATCGGCGAAGAAGGAGAGGGTTTTATCACAGCTATGAAGGTTCTTGATCGCGGCCGACTTCATATTTCCGGGGTAAGTATCGGGGTTGCAAAAAGATTGATTGACGACGCCCTATCTTACAGTATGCAAAGAAAACAATTCGGTCAACCGATTGCTGAGCAGCAACTCATACAAGCAATGCTTGCCGATTCATATACTGAAGCTTACGCCTCAGAGACAATGACCTTGGATGCCGCGCGTCGCAGAGACCTCGGCGAAAACATCACTAAAGAATCTTCAGCTTGCAAACTTTTCTGCACAGAAATGGTTGGTCGCGTTGCAGATCGTGCAGTACAAATTCACGGTGGCGCCGGTTACATGTCCGAGTATGCCGTTGAAAGATTCTATCGCGATGTTCGGCTGTTTAGATTATACGAAGGCACGAGTCAGATTCAGCAAATCATAATAGCGAGGAACATGATAAAAGAACTTTTGTAAGCCTTTCAAATCCTCAATTGTCTCGAAGTAGATTTGAAGGAGAATACTGGTCCGTAAGGACTCGTCGACTCATATCCCAATCGACCTCAGCAGAAAGTTTTTCGGGATAACTAAGAAAGGGAATACCGTACTCTCGAAGCTGAGGAGTTAACTGGGCGGCGCGCTCTGCCATCACCCCTAGACTGGGCAACGATTTAAGTTGGGTCAGAATAATTCGGTTTCCAGAGGTTGGTAACTTAAAATTATAAAACTCGCCAAAAACCCGTTGATAAGTCACAGACTCGTGATCATAAAAACGACTTGTGGAAAAAGTATTTGCAACCACCACACCATCGGGCGCCAGAACCTGTTTGACCTCCTCTAAAAACTCCTGCGTCAACATATGTTCCGGGATGTAGTCACCAGAGAACGCATCCAGAACAATGTAATCATATTTTTCCTCTTTCAAGGCCGCCCTCTTTATAAAAACGCGCGCATCATTTATGTGCACTCGCATTAAATCTGTTTGCTTAAAAAAGAAAAAATCCTTGGCGACTCGGGCCACTGATTCATCAATTTCAATCACATCAATGCTCGCGTCAGGAAACAACTCACTTAACACAAGAGGAATAGTTCCTCCTCCAAGCCCAGCTATTAATACCCTCTTCGGATCCGGTTTTAAAAGCAACCCCGCAAAACTCATTTTGGTATAATCAAAAACTAAGCGCCTACTTCCATCAGTAAAGATACAGGTTTGGTTTCTATCTCCTCGATGAACATTGAACAAAAGACATCTGCGTCCGAATCGCTCGGTTACAGTAATATCTCGATATACCGATCGCTCCTCATGAATCGTTTGAGCACACAAGGGCCTCAAGAGTGCTAGTCCGAAAAGTAAGATTAAAATCTGCTTCACTGGGATCTCCGAGCAGCTAAATCAAATGTAAGTATAGCTACACCGACAAATAATAGAGCTAGTATAGTCCCTAATAAAATTTCATTCACATCGAACCAAAGAACAAAATAGAAAGCGGTCCCTAAAGTTCCCAGTGCACTGCCAAATGTCGAAACGAAAAATAATTGACCAGCCATTTTCCCGCTATGGTCTTCGTGTTCAACAAGCAACCTGATTGAATAAGGAGAAATCATTCCAAGAATTGTAGTTGGTATAAAAAAAAGAAAAACCGACGCGATTAATGATCCATATCGAGGATCCTCTATGGCCATAAATATAGGCTGCATAATTCCGTCCGCAAAAAAAACAATTGGCAGCGAGGCCACTGCTGCCGCGATAAAAAACAATGCATAGGTTTTTGGCTTTGGCTGACCCTCAGACAATCTTCCCCCAATCAAATAACCGCAAGATAAGGCGAGCATAAAGATCGTTAGCACGCTGCCCCAAACCGAGAGACTTCCACCAAAATACGGAGACATTATCCTCGCTCCGAGCATCTCGATCGCCATAATGCAAAAGCCACTGACAAATGCTGCGGCGATAACTATCTTCTTTTGTAAACGAGTCGAGTGCATTTAATATTTGGCTCTCTGAAGATTAAAGGCTAACTCATTATCCGAGCTATGAGCTCTTTTTATAATTAACTCAGCACAAAAAGAAAGCAGTATTGGCAAAAGTTAGGAGCTCAATCAACCGCCATGCCGATATGGCGCCCACCATCCAGGGCGATTACCTGGCCAGTCATGTATTTCGAAGCATCAGAAACAAGAAACAGAGCTAAACCCGCCATATCTTCAATACAACCGATACGCCCAAGAGGATTCTCTGCCTCGATCTTTCCTTGATATTTCGCAAGCGTCCCACGCATCATATGACTTTCAAATGCCCCGGGCGCGATGGCATTGACCGTTACACCTTTAGGGCCAAAACGAAGGGCGAGGTTTTTGGTCAAAAAATGAACGGCTGCCTTGCTCGCGCCATATGCAAAGTTGTCCATCTGTGAGACTCGCAAACCATCGATTGATCCAATGTTAATAACCCTACTCGGTTGCCTCTGTGAAGATCTATTGCGTAAAAGAGGCATCAGGTCTCTCGTAAGTGTAAAAATAGCTTTGACATTTATATCCATTACTTTATCGTAAGCTTCGTCAGGATACTCCTCAAAAGGAGCTCCCCAAGCGGCTCCCGCATTATTAACCAGCACGTCTAACTTATCCTCACGAGACGCTAGGTCATCAACAAATTTGTTACGACCTACAGCAGTCGATAAATCCGCAGGTAAAGAAATACACTTACCGCTACCGATTTGATTTAACTCTTCAGCAGCTTGATCGCAAGCATCGGCCTTTCTCGCCGTAATATAGGTCTTCATACCGTTAGACACGAACCCCTCGGCAATCATTCTTCCGATTCCGCGTGAACCTCCGGTAACTACTGAAACTCGCCCACTGACATTGAATAAGCGCTGGATCTCAAGAGCCATCATAAATTCCTTATTTAATTTTGAACAATCAAGATTCTATATGACCACTAATAATCAACTCACACATCTTTTGAAGTGCATTTGTTTTCTTTACCATCGAAGCGAAACGTTGATCTTTGGTGTGGCCGTGATAATACCGATAATAAATTTGTTGAACGATTACTGCTAAGCGAAATAGACCAAAGCAGAAATAAAACGGAAAATTATCAACCGACACTCCAGTCTTCTCTTGAAAACGAGAAATAATTTCAGATCGAGTTGGGGCTCCCTTCACGTCACTCGGCATAGCTCGATACTCACGAAAAAAATCTGGATCGTCCATTTGGGTCCAGTAACCCAACGTGCACCCTAGGTCCATTACCGGGTCACCTACGGTTGCCATCTCCCAATCCAGCACGCCAATTAACTCCAATGGATTTTCTAGAGAAAAAATCACATTATCCATCTTATAATCGTTATGAATTACACTCGCCTTGCCGCTATCTCTCGGCATATTGTCCTGTAGCCATTGCATTGTCACATCACAATTTACAGCATCCTCGGTAACAGCTCCTTCCCACCGCTTACACCACCCATCCACTTGTCTCTGAACATAACCCTCAGGGCGCCCAAAATTTTGAAGTCCCGCTTTCTCTAAATCCACAGAATGTAGGGCACTTAAGACATCGAAGAAATTCAACAATTGTGCTCTCACTTGATCAGGGGAAAGATCCAAATTCGAAGGGTAATCACGACGAATCACTAACCCTTCTATATAGGTCATTAAATAAAAATCACAACCGAGCACATCGCTATTTTCACAAAAGTGAATCGGCTTTGGCCCATAAGGAAATACTTCCTGTATCGCAGAAAGAATTTTAAATTCTCTCGACATATCATGCGCTGATTTCACTTTGCTTCCGAACGGAGGCCGACGAAGAACCCATTTTTCGACTCCACTTGAGAGTAAATATGTTAGATTTGAAAAGCCTCCTGGAAACTGCTTAATCTGCAACTCAGCCGCGCTTGCGCCCAGAATTGGTTCAAGATGTTGTTGTAAAGCCTCAAGGTCCAATTCTTCGCCATCCCGGATTACTCCAGCTCTATCTATTAAGTCTTTCTCGTCCATCTTCTCAATCAAACTAAAATCCTCATCGTTACCGATACGTGATCATATCCTGTTTCTCAAGCCTTTCAAGATGGGGTAGGTTATTAAACTGAGCAAGAGACAAACGCCCTTTTCCATATCTAATTCGCGATACCGAGCTGTTGTGAACCATCCAGTTTGTGTTAATCGTTTCGCGATCAGAAAATTGCAGTACCTTTTGCAAAGCCACCGCAATGACGCCCCCCGAGGTAGCTATCAACACCTTACTTCCGTCACAGTGCCTACCCATAATCTCATCGAGAGCGTGATTCACCCTCTCCTTGAAATCGAACCAAAACTCAAAATCATTGTCTTCTTCGGTAGGAATTAAGCTGCCATTTATCCATTTTGTGGTAGCTTCCTCAAAGGTTCGCTGAAAAAGCTTTGGCTCTCTGATCGGAAGATCGATCACAGGATTATCATAGACTTCTTTGTTTTTATCTCTGGCATAAATTCGAAGAAGCGGATCACCGTTGTACTCGTTAAGCCCAATCAGCTCAGAAGGCTTCGAAACAGGGCTCTTCAACAAGCCCTGTAATTCGTAGGCCGTCTCTTTTTGCCTCTGCAAAGAACCGCAGTATAAATGATCAAAACGATATCCCAGTTCTTTCCAGTGATCGTATAAACATCGAACTTGGTCGACACCTTTTTCACTCAATTTGTCATAGGAGGCGGCACCGAAGGACGCCTGACCGTGCCGCACGAGGACTAGTTCACTCATCACTTGCCTTTTGGCAGTCGGGTGTCATACCCCCTCCGCGAATCAATTTTAAAACCTGAGCTTGAAGGATCTGAGGACTAATTAGAGCGAGGCATAACGCTCTGTGTGAAAATCAGCATCGCCGAACATTATATCGAGGGCGGTAACTCGCCGGAATAGGTGTCCAACATCAAGCTCCTCAGTCATAGCGATTCCACCATGAATCTGAATTGCCTCTTGACCCACCGCTTTTATCGCATACCCAATTCGACTCTTGGCGGCGGATACTGCTTTTGTCTTCTCTACGGTTGACTCATTACTGTCAATCTTCATAGCAGCACGGATAACAATTGAACGCGCGAGCTGACACTGTATAAACATATCTGCCATACGATGCTGAAGCGCCTGAAAAGTACCAATGGAAGTTCCAAACTGCTTTCGTGTTTTGCTGTACTCTACAGTCTTGTGTAACATCGATTCAAGCGCACCAAGGGCCTCAGCGGCGCATGCTACAGTTGCTTTTTCGTTAACCATGAGCAGTGCTTCCGCCGCTTTCCCGGGCTGTCCAAGGCGAGCTGATGCGCCAACACTTACCGCCTCGAGCTGCACTTCAGAAGAACTTCTGCCATCTATAGTCGTAAAGCCCTGAATATTGACTCCCGAACTATCTGTTGGCACCAAGAACACTGATATTCCATCTTTTGACGAAACCTCGCCGGACTCTCTCGCCGTTACGAGAAGGTAACTTGCGTTGATACCGTTGAGCACGGCTGTTTTGACTCCATTAAGAATTATTTTATCGCCATCAACTTGGGCCGTCGTCTCCACACTCAGTGGATTGTAACGCCCACTATGTTCCGTCGCGGCAAGCGCGAGCTGCAAATCCCCACTCATGACCGGCGGAAGCAATTCACCTTTTGACTTTTCGTCAGCAAGAGCCGCAATGAGCCCGCCTCCCAAAATCACAGTAGCTAAATATGGCTCGACAAGTAACGCCTTACCAAACTCATCCATCATTACCGTTAAGTCAACAGCCGAATCTCCAAAGCCACCATCTGCTTCACTAAAGGGCACCGTTAGCCACCCAAGTTCGGCGAACAGCTTCCAAAATTCTGCACTGTATCCTTGCTCGGTCGAGACGATCGAATTTCGGGTGTCAAAATCATAACTTTTACGCACAAACTGCTGCACACTTTCTTGCAACATTTGTTGTTCTTCAGTCTGAGAAAAATCCACAACAAAACCTCTTTACATGTTAATGATTAAACGGGAAAACTGGAAACTTTATAGTCCGAGGACAGCCTTGGAGATAATATTTCTCTGTATCTCGTTTGACCCTCCGAAAATAGATAGTTTTCGGTTATTAAAATAAGTCAATGCTGCTGAGGCCGAATTTCCTGGACCAAAAATCTCTCCCTCGAAACCTTCCTCATATTGCTCTGGTAAAAAAGGCAAGCAACCGTAACCTGCAAGCTCTACAAGCATTTCATCCATCGATTGCGCCAGCTCAGTCCCCACTATCTTCAAAATTGAAGACTCGGGTCCCGGAGCCTTACCAACGGTAAGAGCCGCTAGTGTTCTCAACTCAGAATATTCCAAAGCTAGCAATTCTATCTCTGCTTCGGCCAACTTGCGTTTGAAATTTGGATTATCAGCCATCGTGCCGCCAAACCCATCATCAGTTTCTGCTGCCTGTCTCTTTAACGAGCCCAATCTTCGTTTACCTCGAGGCACCCCTGCTATGTTAGTTCGCTCATGAGTAAGCAATACCTTTGCATAGGTCCAACCTTTATTCTCCTCCCCAATCAAATTCTCGACAGGCACACGTACTTCGTCAAAAAACACTTCGTTGACCTCCGGGTGACCATCGAGCAACACGATCGGCTTCAGGGTGATTCCCGGCGACTTCATATCAATGAGCAAGAAACTAATACCCTCTTGCTTTTTGACGGTGTTATCCGTTCGAACTAAACAGAAGATCCAATCGGCATGCTGGCCATAAGTGTTCCAGGTCTTACTACCGTTCACCACATAGTGGTCTCCATCCCTCACAGCAGATGTCTTCAAAGACGCTAAGTCAGAACCCGAATTTGGTTCACTGTATCCCTGACACCACCAGACGTTACTTTCCAAAATATCCGGCAGGAAGCGCTCTTTTTGTTCTTCAGTGCCATAGGCCATGATAACTGGAGCAACCATCGTCATCCCAAACGGCACCGGTTCTGGAGCGCCAACCAGTCCCATCTCTGTGCTAAAAATGTATTTCTGCGTCGGCGACCACCCAGTTCCGCCATATTCCTTAGGCCAATTTGGAGCAACCCACCCTTTTCGAAAAAGAATTTTTTGCCAGTCAACAATTTCCTCTTTGGTCAACCGCTGCCGTGCATCAATCTTCTTGCGATACGCACTCGGGAATTCTTTCTCTAAAAAATCTTTGACTTCAGCCTGAAAAGCTAAATCATCGGCAGTAAAATCAGCATTCACAATAATCTCCCAAATATCTTTGCAGAAAAAAATCTGCTACTTCGTTAATTTAAAAATCTGCGTTAGCAAGCGTCCAAGCCAAATTAAAATCCAATGGGCATAGATTACCATCGTTTTATGACTTTAGTAAAAGAAATCGAGCGCCCGCTCGATTTATGATGCGTCGCAGTTTTTCCGCTGATGTCGGTGCATCTATAAAGGATATAAAAACGCGATTTTGAAACCAAAACCTTGCCAAAATTGAATAAAATCCAAAGATTAGGTCTTAAGACCTTATTTCTATTGGCTTTGACCTTTGGAATATTGTATTCTTGCCGATTATATAGCCAATGGAACATCTGTTTACTTATATCTTTTAACAACATTTGGCCGAATTGATACACTATATTTATCCAGGAGATGTCATGAAGATTGATCTACTACTCAAGCAAGCCCTCCTTTTGCTTTGCCTGACAGGCATAGCCGCGTGCAGCTCCACCGGAGAAGATGCCGATGCCATGGAAGACGTCGCAGAAACAGAAAGTGGTGTCGATGCGACGACTCGAAGACAGCAAGAACTGGAAGAAGAGGCACGAGCGCGAGCTGCGGCGGCGGAAGAACGTATGACTCGAAGCGCACTTTCAACAACCGTTTTCTACTTTGAATTTGATGTCGCGGAGTTTCAACAATCAGACAGAGATGTCCTCAGCTATCACGCGAGAGATCTTGCTTCGAATCCCCGGAAACGTATCCGCCTAGAGGGACACGCAGACGAAAGAGGCACCCGAGAATACAACCTTGCCCTAGGCGAGCGTCGAGCCAACAGTGTGCTCAACTATCTCATTGTAAATGGAGCTTCGCGTAGTCAGATTGAAGTGGTCAGCTACGGCGAAGAGCGGCCAGCACAGACTACGTCTTCAGAGACAGCCTACCAACAGAATAGGCGAGTTGAGATAGCGTCTCAGTAAGTCTTCGCGAGATAAGCAAGATCATTCAAGGCCATCGCCACAATAGATGGCCTTTTTTGTGCCGCCTAAAAAGCGAAACCACGGCATTTCGCCACCTATTTCATAGACATTTCGCTATCTAACACTGGCAGACGCTCATTGCAAATAAGAGCGAGTTTGAACACGAACAAAACCAACGAGCCACACCACAGCCGTGAAAACAAATAGCCCCGGCAAAAGGTAAAAAATGATTGGACTGGTCTCCTGAAGGCCAAGGCTGGATATCCAAATCATCAGATAAACCAGCAACCCAAACCCATGGGCCAACCCATAAAACATTACAAACGGAGCAGTGTTGTGATTTATTGACCAAGCTTTTGAGGTGAAAAGCCATTTCATTGCAATAACAAACCCGACTAAATCAGTAGGCCAAAATAGTAAGAGGTTAATGTTGCCGTATAGGTCTGCGTGTGACGAAAAAAACCAACCCCCAAGCATCACAGCACCGTACACCCCACTAAATATTGAGACCACTGCACCGATGAGTCCGAGAACCCTGAAGTTAACTTTTTCATACCGCAACCCGAGCTGAGCGTCCCTTCCAAAATAAATTTGCTGGTTTCGACGAACACAAACTCCTAAGCCCAGCGAGGGAAGCAGCAGTAACCAGAATATTAACTGATAAGGATTCGATTCCTTCGTTGGCGAAGAGAAAGAAAGAAGACTTTCTGATTGACTCAATAACGGCAGCCTGACCCCGTTAACACCCACATTAGATGCGACACCGGATAACGCTCTCCGGAGCTCTCCGGGCAAAAAAAGACTTTCCCATTGGGTCATCTGACGATCGACATTTTTATTCATAAGAACATCAAGCGAAAAACTTACCAATTGCTGGGAGGCATAGTGCTCGCGAATTTCGTCTCGGAATGTTCTATCCACATTGCCAAAAATTTTACTCTGCAAACCACCGTCAAAAACCTCATCAAGATAATCTCTTATTACTGTCGTACAATTTTTAAAAAAATAATGATATTTGTAACTGCGGTTTTCCGATTTTAAATTTTCCTCAATCATGTTGTATAAACGTTGCTTCTGATTGTTATTTAAATTTATCCTTTCCTGCCACACCGAACGCCCTTGTCGCTTATACAAATTAAGCTCGCGAAAAGTCTCTTGTGCAACAAGCTGATAATTCATTTCCCCTAAGAAAAAGTCCAGCCCAAACCGTGCCCACCCCTCACTCGCATCGAAAACCCCCCAATTATATGTAAGATCCGAACCGGTTTTTTCATTAATAATTCTTAGGGCACTATGACCAAAATTATCCCAGACCTGTGAGCCGACATCGACGGTGATTAGATAAAACTCGTTTATGCTAGGATCAAAATTAGAACTCATTCCATCCTCAGCAGCACTCACAAGAGGCAAAAAAAAGAAGCTCAAAACGACAAATCTTTTAATTGAGATTCTGAACGTCAAAAATATAAAACCCCTTATCAAGAGAGCCTCAAAACTTGTGATGAAACGCGCTTATTGACAAAGTTATTTTGCGGTAAAGGCTGTGAAATAAAGAAATCAATATACTGATAAAAAGACTTGAAGCCCATTATTTCACCTCCAACGTTAGAGAGTTAGCATACTCCGGGCGTCCCAGTTCACCCTCAAAAAACGAATTAAAAGACAAACTGACTCGCTCGATCGGCTCCTTGACCTCAGTTACACCGTGCCGAATATTAGAGGGGAACAAAATCAAATCCCCGACACTAGCGGGGATAAAATACCTGAACGTGTTGTGGTAAGTTTCTTGCGCCCTCAAGAGTTCATACCATGTAGAATCTTCATTTCGGAAAAAATTAATTCCACCTTTTGACCCAACGTTAATATACAAAACTCCACTTACAACGCTGTTTGGATGTGTATGAGAATGATGTGATTCACCCTCTCTCGTCAATGTCAGCCAAGACTGCGTAATTTTTAATCTCACCTTGTTTGAGGTGTTGAAGATCGTTTTCAAATAATGCGAAAGACTCTGCTCCGCAAACTCGCGGATTCCTTTCATCTCGGGGGATATAAGAATATCCTTATTACTTGACGAAAAATTCGAAATTGCCTTGATGGGCTGCTCCATCTCGTCGCTAAAAAATTTCATCTCGGAAAGACTAAAATCTCTATTAATACTATACCGCACTACAGGAGTGGCAAATAAATTCATAATTTCAGACTTCATCGCCCCCCCCTTATGGACTATTTTTTAATCAGCTGATTTCACTAAGGTGCACAAAGTTCTCAAAATGCTATCATCAATTTCAGGATCAAAATACCAAATAATCTCGAACATCGTAAAAAGCTAACCTACTTTAATAACGGCGGTAAAACAATGAATGGAGCCAAAGCACTCATCGAAACCCTCGCAAATTGTGGCGTAGAAGTCTGTTTCGCAAATCCCGGTACTTCAGAAATGCACTTAGTTCAAGCTTTGGACTCTGTTCCAGAAATGCGTTCAATACTCTCGCTTTTTGAGGGAGTTTGCACGGGCGCCGCGGACGGATATGCGAGAATGACGGGTAAACCAGCCGCAACTCTCCTGCACCTGGGTCCAGGACTCGCAAATGGCATCGCAAACCTTCATAATGCTCGTCGCGCGCGCTCTCCAATCATCAACATCGTCGGTAATCACCCGAACTTCCACACGGGCCTTGACGCGCCACTGACCTCAGATATTGATACGTTAGCTCGCAATTATTCTTCTTGGATAAAAACCGACAGCACTTCAACCACACTAGCCCAGGATGGTGCCAACGCTTTTACAGCCTCACTTCGTCAAACATCGGGCTCAGCAGGACAAATTTCGACTCTAATTATGGGGGCAGACGCTGCCTGGGAAAAAAGTGCAGGAATCGCCAAGCCGAACGCTTTTCCACAGAGAGCGAAAGTCGAAAACTGCGATGTTGAAGCCGCGGCAGCAGCATTTAACGACAAAGGTAAGGTAATGCTTCTGGTCGAACATCACGCTACAAGTCCTGAGGCTCTTATCATAGCAAGCAAAATCTCGGCACATACTGGTTGCCGGATTGTTACTGGCACATTCCCAGCCCGCGTGGAAGGAGGCCCGAATGCGCCTGCAATAGAGCGGTTACCCTATTTCCCAGAACAAGTGCTGGCTATGCTATCAGAGGTTGATCAACTTATTTTAGTTGGCGCCCAAGTTCCCGCGAGCTTTTTTGCTTATCAAGCAACTCCAGGGCTTTTAGTGCCCGAAAATTGCACAGTTAGTCGTCTATGCAGAGTCGAAGACGACGCCATCGACGCCTTGAGCAAACTTGCCTCACGGTTAGGAGCCTCCGAAACAAGCCCAATCCTCTTTGAAAAAAAAGAGATACCAAAACCAGCTGGGGGCCTCAATACCAAAACTGTTATTCAAGCAGTTGCTGCAACCATGCCTGAAAATTTAATTGTTGCTACAGACTCGGGCGGCGGAAACGCGGCCTATGCTTACTGTCAAAATTCTGTCCCTGTGTCCTGGCTAGCACTAACGGGCGGCGCGATCGGTCAAGGGAGTCCGGTGGCTACGGGAGCGGCGATCGCTTGTCCTGACCGACCTGTACTGGCTCTGCTCGGTGACGGAGGCGCGGCCTACACGATTCAATCCCTCTGGACGCAGGCTCGAGAAAACTTAAATGTTGTTACTTTGATATTTGCAAACAACAGCTACAACATACTCAACGTTGAATATTCGCGATTAGGCGTTACAGAAGTCGGAGAAGTCGCGGCCAGTCTTTTCGATATGACCAACCCGAAAATTGATTGGGTCGCGATAGCGAAGGGATTCGGAATTGAAGGTGCTTATGCAGACACAAGCGAAGAATTGTGCGAACTGCTGGAAAATGCATATGAGAATAATGGACCTTTCCTCATTCAAGCCAACATAAAAGATCGTCAACCATAAGATATGGTTAGACTGGACACTTTGACTGCATTATTTCCAACTGAAATTTCTTTGGATGCGACCTAAATGCTCATAAAAACGCTTAGATTGCTCAGCGTCCGGCTCACATGTTGATGAAGCTAACGTAATAACCGGAATAACTACCAGCGGCAATAATAGCGTTACGAAAGATGGGTCACGCCACTCGCCAAGGAAAAGACAGAAGTCATACCAAAACTGCGGAAATCCGCCAGCATCCGAATTTTCGATGCCAGAAAATACTCGATTCAAAACCCATACAAGAGCGCCTCCAACGAAACCAGAAAGCATACCCCAGAAAACAGCCGCCTCCGTTGTTCGTCTCCAGTAAAAGACATAAGCAACAGAAATTGCGGGCGGCACCACTAGTGCAAAACCTAACATCAAAAATTGTAAAACCGAGCCGAAATTTACAGTCCATGCCAAAAAGGCGGCGATTGAACCATATACTGCAGTTACTACTTTATAAGTTTTTAATTTTTTATCCGTTGAAAAATTTTTGGACCTAGGAATCCAATCTGAAACAAGCATCGTCGCGCTGGCCAATAGAATTGGTGCGCCAGAAGAAATTACTGCTGCCAGCACTGCAGCAAGAGCAATACCTCCCAAGATAGGTCCTGTATCAATAGCTAATTGCGCTATATTTAGATAGCCAGATAAACCCGCTTCAGCTCCATAACTTACCATAGTTAGAATCCCCAAAACTCCAGCTACAAACGGCATCATTGCTGCAATTACTCCTCCGATAAAGAATCCTGGAATGAGATACTCTTGCCTTGCTGCCGAACTTGCGTAATTTGCATAAACTGAGGCGGCCGGTGAGTGAATGGTTGCCGAAATAAACAAAGCGATGATTGTAGCCCAGCCGATTCCCGTATAACTCCACCACTTAGGTATGTCTTTTCCCGAAGCTTCTAACACGGCTTCTGACTGCGAGACAACAGAATTCCAACCTCCCAAGTTATCAGTGGCAACGTATCCAACGGCCGCCAGCCCAAATATAATTACAGCGCAGTGAACTATGTTGGTGATAGCCGTACCTTTTAGGCCACCTGTAATCGTAAACAGAACAATAATGGCCCCGCCGATAATAATCCCAACTCCAAATGGCCACCCCGTGACTCCACTGATAATCGTCGCGATTACATAGGGCTCAATAATATTAACAACTAGATACTCTGCTTGGACACACAAGCTCGATAGAGACTGACACCGTCGCGATCCAAAGCGTCGATCAAAAACTTCTCCGACGCTGGAAAGCCGCAGCTTGCGATAAGGGATAGCAAAAAATAAACCTACAATAAAAAGCGCGGCAAAAGAGTTAAATCCATACCACATTGCGCCGATCCCTTCAGTAATTACATCACCCGCGACACCATAGGTCCCCGCTCCACCGATACGAGTACCGGCAAGCCCCGCTGCAAGCATTCCAACGCCTAAGGTACCCCCACCGACGGCCCAATCAGATGAGTTTCGATTACTACGATTAATGTATAAACCAACCAAGACAAAAAAAACAAGATATGTAAATATTATTAATGCAGGAGTTTCCATGACCCTTATTTACCTTTTCTGTGACACATAGGCTAAGCTGACGTGTCCCTACAAAAGTTGTTTACCTAAATCGAAAGATGAGAGCAATTATCTGACACAAAAGACTTTCTCAAATACTAATTTATTAGTATAAATCAACTTCTCCGACAAGGATACGCTATGCCAATACTTGTAACAGCAAACAGCGAACAATGGCTCGAACAGGTTAGAGAAGAAATCATCGATCCGGAGCGCGAAATTGTGGATCCACACCACCATCTCTGGCGAAAACGTTTTGGCAAAGATTACCTTTTAGCTGAGCTGCAGCGAGACACAGATTTAGGACATAAGATCGAAAAAACCGTCTTTATAGAGTGCCACGCCTTTTATGACAAAACCGCAGCTGATTACTTGCAACCGCTTGGAGAAACACGTGTAGTTGAGCAAATAGCAAGTGAGAGCAAAATCAGTGGAGGAGTTGAAATTGCGGGCATAGTTGCTCATGCAGACCTGACGTTGGCGGGCACAGCTCCAGATAAACTAGATGAATTATTAGAAGCTCACAGATCAATGGGCGGGAAACTTTTCAAAGGAATCCGCCACGCCGCAGCTTCGGATGCGGAACCAGAGAAATTAACAATTCCAGGAATGGCACCTCGTTCGCTTTATTCACAAAATTCTTTCCGCGATGGCATTCGGATGCTTGCCGAGAAAGGTCTCACTCTCGATTGCTGGCACTATCACCATCAAAACCAAAGCTTTCTGGACCTGGCTCGTGCTGTACCGCAATGCACAATAATTCTCGATCATTTCGGAACTCCTTTAGGTGTCGGTAAGTATCGTTACAAGGCTGACGAAATCTATGAGCAATGGAAGAAGGACATACTCGAAATCTCAAAATGCCCAAATGTAGTAGCAAAGCTTGGCGGCCTAGCTATGCCAGACAACGGGTATATGTGGCATACACAGGAAAGGCCACCAACATCCGAGGAGTTCAAAACTGCACAGGAAAAATATTACAAATACATGATCGATTGTTTTGGACCGGAACGCTGCATGTTCGAGAGTAATTTCCCGGTTGACCGCTTGTCGATAAGTTACGACGTCCTTTGGAATGCCTTTAAGAAAATAGCCGAATCTTATTCGGAAACTGAAAAAAAATCTTTATTTAAAGGCACGGCATCTAAGATCTATCGACTTTAAGGCTTAATTAATTTTACAACACCACTGCTTACCAAAATAACACGTTTGCCTACCGACAAGGTACTTCTCAAAAAAACCAAAGAACGTCCTCTCTTTATAACGTCTCCTCTGCCCTCAACTAACTCTCCATCAGCCGCTGGCGCAACAAATTCATTATTACATGTCACAGTAACGACGCTTTGCTCATTTGAACCGCGATTTGCTCCAAGGCAAAGAGTGTAGTCTGCAAAAGCCATCATAATTCCTCCATGCAAAGTTCCGTGAGCATTACAGTGCTCCGATCTTATCCGAAAAGCTGTTATGGGGCTCTCTTCTTCCATTCTGAAGAAAAAAGGACCGATCCAATCTTCGGCAGGATCACCTTCCCAGTGCTGAAATTCCCCAAAAATTCCGTATTGTTCAGAGTCCGGAACACTCTTTTTTTTATTCACAGTTAATACCCTCTCCTAGTAAGTCAATAGAGACTCTATCTCGATCGCGCTGAAAACGGACGAATCATTTCATGAGTCACACCACACTCTACAAGTTCATGAAAGTCTTCGGCAAGGCGAGCACTTTCAGCCAATACTTTTTTCCAATACTTTATCCTATCGGACGCGTCCAACTGCTCAAAATCTTTGCGATCTGGAATCTTGCCGAAAGGCAAACTTTTTACAAATTGCAACGAAGGGCAAACCATTAAGGCTTGACTATAATTGTGTTCTTTAACACGGCGCCAAGGTAACGCTTTATCGAACCAACCAGGAACAAAATCGGCACTGTAATGTGGGTACAATGTGAGCGCATCACCTGCATTTAGCGGGCAATCAAAATGATAGTCCACGATTCCACCATCCCAAAACAGACCTTTCTTTGCGCCTGCGATATCCCGAACTCCCTCTAATATATATGGTATTGCGCCGGTCGCCATTAAAGCCTCGATCAAGTTATCTTCATTGAGAGAAACTTGAGCTGTCCCGATCTCACTGAACTCATACCTCTCTTTACTGAGTAAACTCGTACAAAAAACGGTACGTTCAAAGAAAAGTGATAACGCACGTCGATTAAACAAATTCCCAAGCGCACTCAGTAAAATTAGAGCTAACTGAGCCCCTAGGAATTTTGAAGAGCCAAATCCGCGGCTTCGAGTAGCTACTAGGTGAGAAACCACTTGACAGTTAGCAACGACCTCGTCGATTCCAGACGATCCCAATACTTTGGTTAGCATAGCTCTCGCTTTATCCGTTACCTCTGTCCTAGAAGGCTTCTCTGAATAGACCTCCTCGCTATATAGGGCGGCTAAACGCTCAAGGGCCAGAGTCGGCTCAGACATAGCATAGCAACACATGCGCCACGCTCCCGCTGATGAGCCCAATGTTTTCAGAGGCACACCCGAGCCTGATAATCTATCGGAAAAAAAACTGCCGGCAAGATAACGATCAAGTTCGTAAAGCACGAACCACTTCGGACCACCTGAAGCACCAACCAGGGAATCGAATAGCCCCGGATTCAAGCCATTCTCTGCAATTTTGACTCTCGCGTCTGAACCGGCAAAAAGAATAATTGAAGAACCGAAATGACTCCTTCCTTTATTCACACAAATAAACTCCTTATAGCTTTCCTGTG
>PAEL01000065.1 GCA_002700775.1 Gammaproteobacteria bacterium
CTGTTAGTTTCAGCTATCCCATTAGTGAAGTGGAAGTTCTCGGGTTCGATCTGGGATTTACTCATACAGAATTAAGCGCGGGTTTAGGGTCGGTGCAGGAGATTATTGCAAGTCCAGTTTTGTTCGAAGGGATTGACAAGTACGTTATCACACCAGCAAATGGAAATGCATTTAATGGCCCTGTGGTTGATTCAGTTCTCGGGAATATCGAAAACCTTCGGGATGATCAGCTAGGGCGAAATTCTGAACTAGGTTTTGTTGATAAGTATGGTGATACTTTTGATAACTTTACAATAACTGGCAATTGGTTTAGGAACACCTTGAATCGGGGTCAACTGCCAACGGCTGGCTTTCTAAATAGTTTGGGGGTTGAGTTAACGCTGCCGGGCAGTGACTTAGAGTACGCGAGAATTAATTATAATGGCCAATTTTACTGGCCGATCACTCAGAACCAGGAATGGGTATTTTCACTCAGAACTACTTTAGGTTTTGGTTTGGGGTATGGAAATACCGAGCAACTACCTTTCTTCAACAATTTTTTTGCTGGAGGATTGATTGCGTCTGGTGTAGTGCGTGGGTTCGAGGAGAATAGTCTCGGTCCTCAAAGCACTGCGGGCGCGAGGTATTTAACTCAAAGCAATATAAGTCTTCTGAAGGATGATCAAGGTAATATAGCCCGAAATGAAGATGGATCGGCTGTTGGGTTCAGTAACGAGTATGGTTACCAAACAACAAACGTAATTGATGAAAATGGCAATGTTGTTTTAGATAAAAATGGTTTGCCGGAAGTTAAGTTAGCTGTAGAAAATTTCTATTTAGACAAGGATTACGACAGTTTTGGTGGTAACATACTTACGACCGCAACCTTTGAACTTCTGTTTCCTCTTCCGTTTGTTGATGATACAGGTCGAGTTCGGTCGGCATTTTTCGTGGATGTGGGTAACGTTTTCTCGTCGACGTGTACAGAAAGGCAAAAGCGTTTGAGCAATTGTACAAATTTCGATGCAGGAGAGCTCCGTTATTCAGCTGGGTTGAGCGTCACATATTTATCACCATTTGGACCGTTGACATTATATTTAGCCCAGCCTTTTGGGAAAGATGGAGATGATACGAAAACCTTCGATTTTTCTGTTGGGCAAGGATTTTAATAAATTGTTTTTTGCAAGTGATTCTCGGATTTATAACGACAGGATTTAATATTTCTAAGTTTATGTAGAACAATGTTTTGGATTTCACGAAGAAAGGTCTCGTGATTTGAAGATTAGGGTAGTTATGTTAGCAATGGATGGAGGCTCAGAAGTGAATATGAAATTAAAATTTAGTTTAGCGAGTAGATTTTTAACTGTTTTGAGTGTGCTTGTTTTTTCTCAGGGATTAATGGCCCAAGACGCGAAGATTGGAATCCTTAACCCGCTTCAAGCGTTATTTAACTCAGACTCGGCGAGGATTGTTCAAGAGGAATTGGAGCAAGAGTTTGCTGCAGATGAAGCCAGAGCGCAAGAGTTATCAACGCAGCTCAATGAATTGCGAGAGAAATTTCAGCAAGATGAAGCTGTGATGACGGAAGATGAGGTGCGTCGAATGAATTCTGATGCACAAGATCTTCAGGTTCAATTGCAATTGATTCAAGAGCGTGTTCAAACGGCCTTACAAGAGCGAAATCAGGAATTCCTACAAAGCATGCAGGAAGATTTGGCAACTGCTGTCAGTGATGTGGTTGCCGAGGGTGGCTATGACCTCGTATTAAACGCCGATAGTGCTCCATATTTTGCGCCGGTCTTAGACATAACTGCAAAGGTCACGGCAAAGCTTAACGAAAACGTGAGTGGCGGTAATTAAATTGCGATTTGGTAGTGGTCAGTAATGACTGGTCGGAAAAAAGAATGTTATAGCCTCGCCTCGATTGCCAACGCAATTGGAGGCACTCTGGTTGGTGATCCTGAAATTTTGATCTCTGGACTTTGTTCTCTACAGAAAGCAAGTCCAGATAAGCTCAGTTTTCTCTCTAACAGGGCTTATAAGCATTATTTGAAAACTACTTCGGCTGGTGCTGTGATAGTTAGCAACGACGATCAGCTACTTTTTTCTGGGAATAAGCTCATATCGGAAGACCCATATCTTGCATATGCCTTAGCTTCGAAACTTTTTGTTGATTCTCCTAAATTTCTAAGCGGCATACATTCCAGCGCAAATCTCCATTCTTCTGTAAGTCTTACTAAAGACGTTTTTATTGGTCCGAATGTTGTCATTGAAGAGGACGTCGTTATTGGACATCGGTGTCAAATTGGCTCGGGAACCACGATCGGCGCCGGAACTGTGATAGGTGACGAGTGTTCGACTTCTGCTAATGTCGTTATTGATAAAGACGTCACGTTAGGTGATCGTGTAAAAATACATTCTGGCGCTGTGATCGGCGCTGATGGTTTCGGGTATGCCTTTGATGGCGAGAAGTCGATTAAAATATTCCAATTGGGGAGCGTGCGAATCGGAGATGACGTTGAAATAGGGGCTCAAACCACCATAGATCGAGGGGCCCTTGACGACACTGTCATTTGCGATGGGGTCAAAATAGATAATCAAGTGCAGATTGGACATAATTGTCACATCGGAAAGCATACGATTATCTGTGGTTGTGTTGGATTAGCGGGAAGTGTCACTCTGGGTGCCTACTGTGTAATGGGAGGGGGGTCGGGTGCTGTGGGGCATATCACTCTTGCAGACCATGTCCAAGTCAGCGCAATGTCTTTGGTAAGTCAATCTATATTAGAGGCAGGAAGATATTCAGCTGGAACGGTTCAAATGAAGACCCGTGATTGGAAAAGAGCTACGATGCGTTTTAAGGAACTCGATAGTTTAGCGAAAAGATTGAAGAGACTTGAACGTGATTGACCTTATATGCGTTGATTGATTTAACTAGTTTACAGGTAAGAATTTTATGGAAATGGACATCCAAAGCGTTAAAGAATATTTACCACAGAGGTACCCATTCTTATTTGTTGACCGGGTGGTCGAGCTGGTGCCCGATAATTACATTGTGGCGTATAAAAATGTGTCCGTTAATGAGCCCTTTTTTAATGGACATTTCCCTGAATACCCGATAATGCCAGGAGTTTTAATTATCGAGGCAGCGGCTCAAGCTGCTGGGATTCTAGGGTTTAAGAGTCAAGAAAAAAAGCCTAAAGATGGTTATGTATATTACTTCGTTGGAGTTGATAAGCTCAGACTCCGAAGGCCTGTTATACCGGGGGATAAACTTGTATTACGAGCTGAATTTGCAGGACCAGGTCGTCGAGGAATCTACAGATTCAATTGTGAAGTGAATGTCGAAGGCGAATCGGTGGCGTCGATGCAGATTATGTGTGCGGAGAGAAAACTCGATGTCAATTGATTCTAGTTCTCGAATCGATCCGTCAGCAAAAGTAGCGGCGTCTAGTCGAATTGGACCTTGGTGTATCGTTGGGCCAGGTGTGACAATTGGTGAAAATTGCAAACTGGAGTCGCACGTAGTCGTGCGCTCCAACACGATAATCGGTGATAACAATCATATATTTCAATTCTGCTCGGTGGGAGAAGATCCTTCCGACAAAAAGTTCAAGAATGAGGAAGTATGGTTAGAAATAGGGGATAACAACACCTTCAGGGAGGGTGTTACGTTGCATAGGGGGACAGCAGTCGGCGGGGGGGTCACTCAAATCGGTAGTGACAACCTTTTTATGCCATATGTGCATATTGCTCATGACTGTCAGGTAGGCAGCCACACTGTGTTCGCGAATAATGCAAGCTTGTCAGGTCATGTGACGGTTGATGATTGGGCGATCTTGGGTGGGTACGCTGGAGTCAATCAGTTCGTCAAAATTGGTGCACACTCTATGATTGGGGGTGTTACCCATGTTGCTCATGACATTCCGGCTTACGTCATTGTCAGTGGGCAGCCTGCGGCTGTAAGGGCTATTAATTCTATTGGATTAGAAAGGCGTGGATTCAAAAAAGACATAATTTCAGTTTTACGAAAAGCTTATAAGTTAATTTATCTTCGTGGTCTTTCATTGACGGAGGCGTTGGCTCAACTTGAGCTTTTAAAGAAAGATTGTGAGGCGGTTGAACTTCTAATCGAGTCGTTAAAATCATCGAAAAAAGGGATCCACCGTTAACCGAGTTTGAAGAAATAGTTTGTTTTAGCGAGAGCTCATTATGCAGAGGTCGCCTCATTTTGGAATCGTAGCCGGTGAAAGGTCCGGAGATATTCTTGGTGCTGGTCTCATAAGAGAGCTAAGAAAGATTTATCCTGAGGCAACCTTTGTTGGAGTGGCGGGACCAGAGATGTTGTCTCTAGGTTGTGAGTCGCTCGTTGATATGGATCGTTTGGCTGTCATGGGTTTTGTAGATCCATTGCTTCGACTTAAAGAGCTTTTGCGTATAAAAAAAAAATTACGAGAACGGTTAATCGCGGACAAGGTAAGTGCATTTATTGGGATCGATTCTCCAGACTTTAATTTAAGATTGGCCAAGGAATTAAAGTCCTCTGGTTGCAGAACCGTGCACTATGTAAGTCCGAGTGTATGGGCTTACAGGAAAAATCGCATATATAAAATAAAGGCAGCCGTGGACCTTATGCTGACGTTGTTCCCTTTTGAAAATGAGGTTTATGAAAAGCATAAAATTCCTGTTTGTTGTGTAGGTCACCCCTTGGCAGATAAAATCGAGTTTGAGGACCGCAAGTACGAGAGCCGCTCTAAGCTTGGAATCGCAGAAAGTGACTCAGTTACGACATTTCTTCCAGGAAGTCGTAAAGGAGAAATAGAAAGGCTTGCCCCTATTTTTCTATCTGTTATTTTTAGAATTTTGAAAAAAAAGCCTACCAAGCGCTTTATAATTCCTTTTAGCGGTAATGAATCTATGGGTTTGATAGAGAAATACCTGCGTAGATGTGATAGTTCAGTAAGGAATTCAGTTGTTCTCGTTGATGATTCTTTAGAGGCGATGAGTGCCGCAGACTTGGTTGTTCTCTCTTCTGGTACCGCAACGCTTGAGGCGTTGCTTTTAAGAAGGCCCATGGTCGTATGCTATCGTCTCGCAACTTTTAGTTTTTTCATAGCTTCACGCCTGGTAAAAATTCCATTCGTATCGCTTCCAAATTTGCTCGCAGGTCGAAAAATAGTCCCTGAGTATATTCAAGGGGAATTGAATGAAGATGTTCTTTTGTTTGAGATAGAGAAGTTTTACTCGGCATCAGAAATAGACTCTGAGTTATTAGGGGTTTACCAAGATATTCATTTGTCCTTGCGTCTCGGTGGGTCTAAAAAAGCAGCCAACGCTGTGGCTTCTCTTATTACTGTTGGCTGATGGCATGACTTCAAGTATTGAATTAGCTGATATCTATAGGAATTACAAGTTCATAGCGGGTACCGATGAGGTTGGGCGTGGAGCATTAGCTGGAGATGTTATTGCCGCTGCTGTGATCCTTGACGATGAGGAGTTAATTTTAGGTTTGTCAGATTCAAAAAAACTTTCCCCAAATAAGCGTGATTTTTTGTACGATATTATTCTCGAAAAAGCCTTGAATGTGTCTATTGGGCGCGCCTCTGTCTCAGAAATAGATAAACTTAATATCTTGCAAGCAAGTCTGCTCGCAATGGAGAGAGCGGTTAATAGCCTTAACATCGTACCAGGGTATGTTTTAGCGGACGGAATTCATTTGCCAGATTGGAACCATAAAAGTCATGCGATAATTAAAGGAGATCAAAAAGTTGCTTGTATTTCAGCGGCATCCATCGTTGCTAAGGTGTTCAGAGATCGAGAGATAGCAAAGATTAATTCGTTGTATCCGCAGTTTGATTTTTGCGCAAATAAGGGATACCCCACTCAAAAACATTTAAAAGCGTTGGCTCATTATGGGCCTTGTCCAATTCACAGGATTTCATTTTCTCCGGTATCGAAGAGTCTCAAGATATGACTCGGTATTTTGGTCAACTTTTGAAAAGGATTGATGTATATTTTGGTGCTACTGAGTGGAGATCTTGTAACGCTCAGATGGTAAGAATAAACAAAAACGTTATCTGGTATTCATGTTGAAGGAAAAAATAGGAACAGAGGGCTTCTTGCCACGCGAAGGGAGCCCTTTCCCTCACCTGCGAGTCCATACCGAATTTTCTATTACAGATAGTACGGTCGCGATTGAGCCATTGATGCGCCAGTTGTTGGCCCAGAAAATGCCATCAGTTGCAATAACTGATATTGCGAATCTATTTGGGTTCATAAAGTTTTATAAAGCTGCCCTTGCAAACGGGATCAAACCATTATGTGGTGCTGAGCTTCTTGTCGCGGATAAAAAAAATGGCGTCACAACAAAGCTTGTTTTATTGGTTAAAAATAAGACAGGTTATCAGAATTTAACGAGACTTCTCTCAGAGTTTTATGTTAGCGACCGCGGGGCTGCGTCCGTTGCAATTGATCAAAATAAATTAAATGGTCACACCGATGGGTTGATTGCTTTGTCAGGAGCCCAACAAAGCGATATAGGGGCCGCTTTGTTGGGTGGAGAAAAAAAAGCTGCTGAAGATGCCCTAGCCTGGTGGATGGATCTTTTCCCTCAAAGCTTCTACCTTGAGGTTCAGAGAGTGGGACGACCGAGAGAGGCAGAATACATAAGTCGTGTGATTGAATTAGCGGCAAAAGGAAGCTGTCCGATTGTTGCTACCAACGACGTTCGGTTTTTGAATCATATTGATTTCGAAGCGCACGAAGTACGTGTGTGTATAAATGAAAAGCGTACTTTAGATGACCCTCGCCGTAAACGAGAAAATACAGATCAGCAGTATTTGAAAACCGCCGATGAAATGTTTGAGCTCTTCGCAGATTTGCCAGAAGCCCTAATTAATGCGAGCGAGATAGCTAAACGCTGCAATCTTCTGTTGGATATTGGAACCCCGAAACTCCCAAACTATCCCGTACCGGACGGGAAAACGTTAGAGGATCATTTTGTTGAGGTTAGTAAATTAGGCTTAGAGGAGCGGTTGCTGTGTTTATATGGCGATAGTGAGCCCGAGAGCAATGAGATGAAGCTCTATTGGGATCGGTTGGACTTTGAGCTGGGTGTCATAAAAGATATGGGATTTACCGGCTACTTTTTGATAGTGATGGAGTTTATTCAATGGTCCAGAGATAACGGAATTCCGGTGGGACCAGGTCGC
The DNA here is from genome assembly GCA_002700775.1 of Gammaproteobacteria bacterium. GTDB lineage: Bacteria > Pseudomonadota > Gammaproteobacteria > Pseudomonadales > Pseudohongiellaceae > UBA9145. The sequence continues at coordinate 7,191 of PAEL01000065.1, forward strand.
GGCTCTGGTGCGGGATCAATGGTAGCATATGCGCTTAAGATCACTGATCTTGACCCTTTGAAATACGATCTTTTATTCGAACGCTTCTTAAACCCTGAGCGTATTTCAATGCCAGATTTCGATGTCGATTTCTGCATAGAGGGACGCGACAGGGTGATTCAGCATGTTTCGGATTTATACGGCAAAGAGTCTGTAGCTCAAATTATCACGTTTGGCACGATGGCCGCCAAGGCGGTTGTAAGAGATGTCGCACGAGTTCAAGGACACCCGTATGCGTTAGCCGATAAGTTGTCGAAACTGATTCCCTTTGTGCCAGGGATGACTTTGCAAAAGGCTTTGGATTCAACTCCTGAACTACGACAGTTCATAGAAGAGGACCTTGATGCGCAAGAGATCATGGAAATGGCTTTTGCACTGGAGGGCTTGACTCGAAACGTTGGGAAACATGCAGGCGGAGTGGTTATTGCCCAGACCAAGCTCACAGATTTCTCTCCCTTATATTGTGACCCAAATAGTGAAAGTGTAGTTACGCAGTTTGACAAAGACGATGCTGAGACAGTTGGGCTTGTAAAATTTGATTTTCTTGGATTGCGGACTCTTACGATAATCGACAATGCGCTTAAAATGATAAATTCGTCAAAAGGGGGGCCGAGAGTAATTTTAGAAAATTTACCTTTAGACGACGCACGTGTTTATGAATTATTGCAAAGGGGCGAAACCACAGCCGTTTTTCAGCTCGAATCTCGGGGCATGAAGGATCTTATAAAGCGTCAAATGCCAAATTGTTTCGCAGACGTTATTGCATTAGTTGCTCTTTTTCGTCCTGGGCCATTGGAATCCGGCATGGTTGACGATTTTGTCGATCGGAAGCACGGAAGGACTCAAGTTGTTTTTCCTCACCCTGAGCTGGAGCCCGTATTGGCCGACACCTATGGAGTTATTCTCTATCAGGAGCAAGTAATGAAAATTGCTCAGGTGCTGGGCAATTATACTTTAGGTGCTGCAGATATACTGAGAAAAGCAATGGGTAAAAAAGACCCGGAGGAAATGGCCAGGCAGCGAAGCCTTTTCACCGAAGGAGCGGTGAAAAGAGGGGTTGACAAGAAACTAGCAGAATCGATCTTCGATCTAATGGAGCATTTCGCGGGCTATGGTTTTAATAAATCGCACTCTGCAGCTTACGCTTTGGTTTCGTATCAAACCGCATGGCTTAAGACTCACTATCCCGCATATTTTATGGCTGCGGTATTGTCCGCCGAAATGCAGAATACAGATAAGATTGTCACGTTGATCGACGAATGCAATGCTCTAGGTATAGCTATAATCCCTCCTGACGTAAATTTGGGCGAGTTTCTCTTCACCGTAAATGAAGAAGGTGAGATTGTTTATGGGCTCGGTGCAATTCGAGGCCTTGGTGAAGGACCTGTTAATGCGATTCTTGGCTCCCGCAGTCAAGGGCCTTATGAAAGTATGCTCGATA
>PAEL01000066.1 GCA_002700775.1 Gammaproteobacteria bacterium
AAGAGCCCTGAGAGATTTACCCATACTGGGGGAGAAGTCGAAAATTTTTTATAAGTGTCTACCGAAGGCGACTCAGATTTTTGAGATTGCGCACCCTCTCCCTGCCAGGCAGGCTCTCCAAAAACACACATCAATTTTTTAGAAAAAGAATCCTGACGCTTAACACTCTTAATTATCAGATAATAATAATGCAAATTTCCCCAAACAGGATTCCAGCTGTTTAAAGGTTTTCGAATTCCGTAAACAATGGGCTCCTCCTCCCTCTCAATTGCAAAAGTACCGAAGAGCTGATCCCAAATACTAAAAATACCCCCGTAATTCTTGTCAATACAGTAATCGTTCTGACCATGATGCACTCTATGATTGGAAGGAGTAACTAGAAATTTCTCTAGCCAGCCAAGTTTACCGACAATCTGCGTATGCACCCATACCTGATACAACAAATCAACGAGACCGACTACAATAAAAACTTGAAGTGGGATTCCTAAAACTGCCAACGGTATGTAAAAAACCCACTTGAAGTAAAAACCCGTAGACGCCTGTCGCATCGCGGTCGAAATATTAAACTCCTCGCTACTATGATGTGTGATGTGCGCTGCCCAGAAAATATTCACTTCATGCCCGGTACGATGAACCCAGTAATATAAAAAATCATAAAGCAATAAAGAAAAAATCCAGGTAGAGGGATTTTGAACGTTCCATTCGAACGCCCCGAATTTCTGCTCGATCGTGCCGTACATAAAAACACTGATAATCGCGCCAGTAGAATTGACAAATTGACTTAAAAGACCCGTATTTACTGATGTCACGGTATCTTGAAGCCTGTAAACTTTCATACCCTTTAAGTAACTAACTAACAGCTCCAAAAAAATCATAGTGAATAACACAGGAATCACTAAAACCATAGGCGTAATCGCGAAATTAGGCATAACAACAATCCAACCGTTATTAATAATTCGAGCTATGAAAGCACGTTTTTACAGCTAGATTCAACAGAGGAAGGCGCTTGACTAAAACAAAGCCGAAACACTGACTACAGAGAAAGACCAATTTGTTCGACCAAATTTAAGATTGGCTCTGGATAAACCCCCAACACGAGTGTGCCAGCAGTAACTGAGAAAAGCATTAAAACAGCGCCCAGTGTCTCCCAATTACTTCTTTTTATGCCTAAAGGCTCAAGCTTGCTCGGTGTTTGCAACATTTGAAATATAACCCGCAAATAATAATAGAGGCCAATGCCACTTCCCACCACCAATACAAACAGGAGAAGCCATTGAGAAGCTTCAACGGCAGCAAAAAACACTAGAAACTTAGAAATAAATCCTCCCGTTAAGGGAATTCCTGCCAATGATAGCAACATACTAGTCAAGACCACGGCTAGCCAAGGTGATCGCCAGAATAATCCAGTATAATCTGCTATCGAGTCAGATTCACGCTCACTTGACGAGATCAGTGAGGCGCACCCAAAGGCGCCTAGAGACATCACCATGTATGCGAGAAGATAAAAGACAACAGCATCAATGGCCAACCCAGTTCCAAGGGAAACTGAGCCATCGCTTTCAACCGAAAAAGAAAGAATAGCAATCAACAAATACCCCATATGCGCAATCGACGAATATGCCAAGAGCCGTTTCAAATTTTGTTGTCGAAGTGCGAGTAAATTGCCAAGTAATACCGAGAAAATTGCAACCGACAAGACAGCAAAATTAACCGAAACAATTGATAAGGCGTTTGTATGCGCAATCAAACGAAGCATAAATGCAGCAACGGCAATCTTTCCAACCGTAGCCAAAAAAGCACTCGCCGGCATCGGGCCACCTTCATAAACATCTGGCGTCCATAAATGAAATGGTGCCAATGAAAGCTTAAATGCCATCCCTGCAAAAATGAACAACAATCCAATCCCAATAAGTGCTGAAGGATCCGAACCGAATTCTCCAACGCCAATAACTGTTAACAACCCTGTTTCTGTGTATAACAGCCCTATACCGAACAGCATCGTTGCAGAAGCGACAGCTGATAAAATTAAATATTTAAACGCCGACTCTAGACTTCCACCTGAGTTTTCATGAGAATGAACCGGATACGCTAACATGCCATAAAGTGCCATGCTCATCATTTCTAATCCAATCAATGCTCCGATAAAATGAGTGCTGGACGCCAGTGTAACGCCACCCAAAGCTGCTAAAAGAAGTAACAATTGATACTCATCTTGGTCATCTTTTAAGCGCATAAAATAGCTGTAAGCGAATACAGACAACGAAAACGCAGCACAACAAATTATCGCGATAAAAAATAAAGAGAATAAATCAATTCTAAACAAGGGCGTAATTTGTTGCGATGTGTCATTCGACAGTGCCCCATAGAACTGAACAAAAGCGAGCACGGCGCTTGTGCCTAAACCCACCATACTGACAGCTGAAGAAATGGCATAAATTCTTTTGATACCAATTAACAACATAACAAAAACAATGGTAACGCTCAGAGCTATATGGGGAGCGAGTGCAAGCAGATCTGAGCCTGAAATTGCCACTGGGATAACATCAGATGCACTCATTTCGAAAACTCCCTGGCATATAAAGCTGCTGCGTCATCTGACATAACTAAATCCTCAATTACACCTGAGGAAAAATCTAAGAAAGTTTGCGGATACAACCCCATCCACAATAACCCGATCATCATGACTCCATAAAAAAATAACTCGCGCCTGTCTAAGTCCAATAACGCTTCATGTGTTGAGTCTTTACCCTCCTGTCTCAAAGACGGTCCCTGAAAAACTGACTGCATTACCCAAAGGGAATACACTGAAGCAAAAATCACCCCAAGGACCGCTATCACAGCAGCGGGAATACTCACGCTAAACGCTCCTAAGAGAGCCAAAAACTCTCCGACGAAATTTCCGAGACCAGGCAATCCCAGCGCAGCGACCGAGAAAAATAAAGCAACCACCGCCATCTTGGGAGCTACGATCCAGAAACCACTCATTTCCCTCATGTCTCTAGTATGGATCCTGTGTTGAAGCCCGCCTGCTAACATGAATAGCGCAGCTGCACTCAACCCATGGGCGAGCATGGTCATAACTGCCCCTTGGAGTCCTAGCTCGTTCCACGCATAAATTCCGAGCAGCACAAAACCCATATGACTGACACTAGTATAAGCAATCAAACGCTTAATATCGGTCTGTGCCAGCGCGACTTTCGCGCAATACAAAATACTTATAACCGCGAGGGACATCGCTATCGGAGCGAAGAGTGCAGTCGCTTGCGGGAAGAGGGGAATAGTGAATCTTATTAACCCATAGGCTCCCGTCTTCAAGAGCACGCCAGCTAACAAAACACTGCCCGCGGTCGGCGCTTGCGAATGCGCATCAGGCAGCCAAGAATGAAAAGGTACACTTGGCAATTTCGTCGCAAAAGCTGCAAAAAAACCGAGCATTACCCATAGGTCAATAGACTTGGGGAGATCAACACGCAACAGGTCATTGTAATTAAAACTGAACTCCCCAAACTGCAGGCTGTGGAAATACACTAAGCATAACAATGAAACCAACATCATCATGCCTGTGACTTGAGTGAAGATAAAAAATTTGGTTGCTGCGTACCGCCTATTCTCGTGGCCCCAGATCGCAATTATAAAATACATCGGTATTAACATTACTTCCCAGAAGAAGAAAAACAAAAACAGGTCAAGTGCTGTAAAGACACCAACAACACCAGCAAGCGTCCAAAGTAAATTAAAATAGAAAAATCCAGCCCTCTCTTTAATCTCGTCCCAAGCAGAGGCAATTGAAACGATGCCAAGAAGAACGGTAAGCGCAAGCATAAGAACGGTCAGACCGTCCGCCGCAAAGAAGAAATCAATGCCGAGGCTTGGTATCCAAGACCCCTCAAATTCATCTACCCAACCCAACAGCCCAACGCCACCCGAGTCGACCATAAAAACCAAACGTGAAATCAGGCCTGCACATATAACCGCACTTAACATCGCGACCCAACGAGGCAACCTTACATCCACAAACTCCGACAGCCATGCAAGTAGACCTCCGAAAAAGAAAACTCCAACTAAGCTCAACAGAATCATAGAAATGCTCCTAAGCTCACCAATAGAACAATTCCAATTACAATGCTTAGAATATACCAACGCAACAATCCCGATTGGGACCTCACTGAAACAGCATTACCGAAAACGCTCAGAACCACTATTCCAGCGTAGAAAGTATCGACAACGTCGCGACGGTTCACCTTAGACAACCACAAGAACGGCGATATGAAGAGAAGTTTATACAAACAATCAAAACCCCATCCGCTATACCAAAAAGAATGCAAGGTCTTGGCCAACGGAAGCTTCATTAGACTACTCACAGAGAAAACACCAGCGCAATAAAACAGATAACTCACACCGATACCGAGAAGAGGCACAACGATCATCACCGCGTGCATGAAAGTGCTTACGGAGTGCTCCTCGTGTGCGGCACCCAATGCTGCTCCATGGGAAAAAACATTATCGACAGGAATGTGAATAAAACCACCCAACAGAGCTAATACCATCAAAACGAACAAGGGCAAGGCCATGGCGAGACCAGTAACCTCTCCCTCGTCATGATGGCCTCTGCTCTCGCCAAAAAACACAACAAAAACCAAACGAAAGCTATAAATACCAGTAAAGAATGCGCCTACAACGCCGCCCAACCACAGCCATAGCCCTACGCCCTCAACCGCAAGTGCTCCAATGAGTATCTCGTCCTTGCTGAAGTACCCTGACGTAAAAGGAAAAGCAGCAAGAGCGAGACTACCAATCATGAATGACGCAAAAGCGACAGGGAGCTGGCGCCACTTACCACCCATTTTAAAAATATCGTGCTCGTGATGAAGGCTGAGTATAACCGTCCCTGCTCCGAGAAATAGGAGAGCCTTAAAAAAGGCGTGTGTCATCAAATGAAATATTGATGCCGACCAAGCGCCGACCCCCAAGCCTAAGAACATGTAACCGATCTGACTGATTGTCGAGTAAGCGAGAATCCTTTTGATATCATGCTGAGTCATAGCAGTAAAACCTGCTATCAAGAGGGTAGCGAGCCCGATCAGTGCGACTAGCAGTTGTACATTAGGGGCCAACTCGAACAGAGGATGCATACGAGCAATCAGGTAGACCCCGGCAGTAACCATCGTCGCAGCGTGAATCAACGCACTTATCGGCGTGGGACCAGCCATAGCATCTGGCAACCACGTTTGTAACGGTAGTTGCGCTGATTTACCCACTGCACCACCAAGTAAGAGTAAGGTTGCGGCTATGGCGAATCCAGATCCAATATCCCACCGATCTTGCGCAAAAACCAACAAGCTTTGAATATCTAGCGTTCCAAGTTGAGTGAACAGTAAGAAGAGCCCAATCGCCATTGACGTGTCGCCAACCCGAGTGGTCACAAACGCCTTCCGAGCTGCGTACCCATTTTCCGGATCCGTGTACCAAAAACCAATTAGTAAATAACTACACAGACCAACCCCCTCCCATCCGAGGTAGAGCAACAAAAGGTTATCAGCAATAACAAGAATCAACATTGAGGCCACAAAAAGGTTCATAATCGCAAAAAAACGACTGAAGCTCGGATCGTCAATCATGAAACCGGTAGAGTAAAGGTGAATTAAAAAACCAACTCCGGTTATGACCAAAATCATAACAACCGTTAAACCATCCAGGTATAATCCAAACGTTGACTCAAAATTACCAACCGATAACCAAGTGTAAACAACGTGCCGCACCTCTTCCGAGTCTCCAGACAGAAAGGGCATGACAATTGATAGAGCTACCAAAAAAGACAGACCGATACTTCCCGCACCGATTAATCCGATCATACGTCTTGGAAGAAAGCCCCCTGCCAAGAATAAGGTAAGAAACCCCAGCAACGGAAATGTCGGTAGTAACCCCAATGACTCAAACACTCGTATCTCCTATACTCTCGCGTCAATCAACCCTTCAACTGACTCAGAACGTCAATGTCTACTGTTTTAAATCTTCGATACAATTGAATAATTAGCGCGAGACCGACGGCGACTTCAGCAGCAGCAAGCGTTAAAATCATAAGAAACATAATTTGCCCATCGGCATGGCCCCACTTAGAACTTCCGACCACGAAGACCAGTCCGGTAGCATTCAACATAATCTCTAGGGACATTAATACAAAAACGATGTTTCGGCGGGTAGTTACCCCGACTAATCCAAGAGCAAACAAAGCACTTGCGAGCAACAACCCATGCTCAAACGGAATTGTGTCCATTAGATACCTTCCCTAGTAACTTAATCGTTAACAAATTTCATCGTGATTTCGCGAGGTGATACGCGGAAATCAGGCCAGCCAAAAGTAAAAAGGAAGCTAGCTCAACCGCAAGTACATAAGGGCCAAACAGTAGGCCACTGACTTCCATCACCCCTACCTCTGTGACCTCGATGGAATTGGCCGGAAAGCTGCTTAAAAGACCACTTAACAACACTGTCGCAAGAACAACTGGAATGAGCCATACTCTTGGCGGTAGCCACGCTTTCTCTTGTTCTCGAGTTGTTTGTCCTAAATTGAGCATCATCACTACGAATAGAAATAAAACCATGATCGCACCAGCATATACAATTGCCTCGAGTAGAGCGACGAACGGAGCTCCAAGACTGAAAAAGACTACCGCAACAGCAAGCAAGGAAAGCACCAAATAAATCAGAGCATGGACCACATTGGTTTGTAGAATAACAAAAAGCGTTGAGATCAGGGCAACCGCACCCCCCGCATAAAAAAGAAAACTCATGGCAAAAGACTCCTCGTGTCAACCGGCGGCAATTCATTGCGCGCCTCCCCTTTGTCTTTACCAGGAATCGCTTTTCCTGAAACACGATAAAAATTCGTTTCGTGATACTTTCCAGTACCGTTGATCAACAAATCCTCTTTTTCCCACACCATGTCTTGGCGCTTGTACTCTGCCATCTCAAAATCCGGAGTTAATTGAATCGCGTTGGTAGGACATGCCTCCTCACAGAAGCCACACATGATACATCGTGAAAAATTAATCCGAAAAAAATCAGGGTACCACCGCCCTTCTTCGGTCTCAGTTTTTTGCAGCGCAATACAATCAACAGGACACGCAACCGCACAAAGATTGCAGGCGACGCATCGCTCTTCACCGTCGGGGTCTCGCGTCAAAATAATTCTTCCCCGCCATCGAGAAAACATATGAGGTTGTTGCTCAGGGTATTGCACTGTATCTGTCTCTACGAAAAGGTGCATGAAGACTTTCCAAAGGCTTACAACCTGGCTAATCAGAGTATCTTTTACCAATAACACAAACTTAAAAAATGAAGACATTACCGTGATCCCAAAGATAAAATTTCTCTACTAATTTTCCAACAAAATGACTGCGCCCGTCACCAGCAAGTTGATCAGCGAGAGAGGCAACAAAAACAACCATCCATAGCTCATTAATTGATCGTACCTCGGCCTAGGAATTGCTGCTCGAAGAAGTATAAAAAAAGCGATGAAAAAGAAAGCTTTTGCCGAGAACCAAACGATGGGAGGCAAAAATTCCGGACCATTCCAACCACCAAAAAACAAAACCGTAATCAAGGAAGATATCAGGACCAAGCCTAGATACTCCCCTACAAAGAACATACCGAACTTCATCCCCGAATATTCCGTGTGATACCCTGCGCAAATCTCTTGCTCTGCCTCGGGGATATCGAAAGGCAATCGATGACTCTCGGCTATTCCAGCAATTAAAAAAATCACAAACCCTATAAACTGTGGGATGACATACCACCCATCCTCTTGCGCTATAACAATTTCCCGCAGGTTAAATGAACCTGCCAGCGCAACAACACCGAGGATTGATACACCCATGAAAACTTCATAGCTAACCATTTGCGCTGCCGCGCGCAAACTTCCCAAAAGCGCATACTTGTTATCGGACGCTAATCCACCGAGCATCACCGAATATGCTCCCAGTGAAGCCATAGCTAAAACAAATAAGACTCCTACATTGGAATCCACGACACCAAGCCCTGGCGCAAATGGGATGACCGAAAAACTCATCAAAATTACAATCATGATAATGGCGGGAGCAAGAACAAAACTAAATCTATCCGCGAAAGGTGGAATCCAATCCTCCTTCGTGAATATTTTAATCATGTCGGCCACCACCTGAAGGAGGCCGAATGGCCCCACTCTGTTGGGACCCAGACGATCTTGCCAAAACCCTAAAAGACGCCTTTCCACCCAAATCAACATTGCAGCGGTCACAATAACCACAAGCAAAATCGCACTAATAGTCAATCCTGATCCGACCTCCCAAGCCATTTAGCCACGCTCCTCATAAAGATCATTCACCAAGAGTTGACCCAACCCTAGACTCCTTGAAACAGGCATCGCTGGCGCAGTTTCAACCCGCTCTAAAATTTCGACCCGTTCAATGTCTCTTAAATTAAAATGAACCCCAGCAGCTCTATTTCCGGCGTAGACTAAAACAACGTCGTTAGGCACCAAAACTCGGACACAAACTTCGACGCAAATCTCAGAATCCCTAAACCTAACAAAGTCCCCCGCCTGAACTCCAATTGTCGAAGCAGTTTTCGGAGAGATAGCAGCATAAGCGTCAGTCATACGTTCCTGAATGGGCAAAGCGTGCCCTGAAAGCTCTTCGCTACCAAAAATGTGCTGCGCTGGCACCACTTGGAGCCCTTGAGTAACTGTCTCAAGAGCGCCGATTTCATATTTCGAACCCTTCCCGGAGCGTGAGAGCAAGTGAACCCCAGACTGCCCCTGCTTAAGAGCACCATTGATTTCTGATTGGAACTTGCTTATCGACTGATTCGAGGTCCAGCTTGGAGCCCAAGGAGACGCCAAAACGGAAGCATCTTTCTGCGGATAGACACCCTCCATTGAAAAAGACATAACCGAATCTTCATCGACGGCCTGCTTTCCTTCGTGAACATTAGCCTGAGCTGACATTGCAGTCCTGCCACTGTACCTATGTGACTGTCGTGGAACCTTCATTCCCGCGACTAAACTTCCCGCCTTAGGTAGGCAGTGGACTAACTTCGCAAAATCACTCATGTCCTCTGAGCATTTCTTAATAACCCCTTCAGGGCTGTGAGACTTTTCGTCAAAGAGCCAACGCCAAGCTGTCTTTGCACTCGTCCCGCAATCATTCACTTGGAAACTTAGTTGCGCCCTGCCCTCATAGTTAACAGATGTCGCTTCTTGTTCACTAAAAGCCGTGGAAGGGAGAAGGAGCGTTGCTGCTTTAGTTGTATTAGTCTCGACATGATCAACGACAACTCTGTTCTCCAGTAGCTCAAACGCGGCGACAATATTTGCGGAAGGTGCTCGGCGATACAGATCATTTTCCAAAATAATTGCGGTCTTAATCGATTCTCTTTCGATACGTTCAAATGCTTTTCCAAGAGTGTTGCCTTCACGAACCATCAAGGCGTGTCCGACGCTGTTAGACTCAGTTGGCAAGAGAGCTAAATTAACAGCAGCACCTCGTTGCGCTCCTAGACTACGGCCCATGTTTGTAGCAATACGTAGCATCTCAACACCAGCGCTTGTTCCACATATGATAAGCGGATTTTTGGCATTCAGGAGTGCTTCGCTGATATGGTTGAGACTCTCAATTGGTAACTCGTTCTCAACAAGCCCATCGTCCGCAGACTGTCCGCTCAAAACACTGTCAAGCCGAACTGCCGCTTTTAATAGCCCATCCGGAGCCAAGTTCACCTTGAAAGTCGCGACATCATCCAATCTGGTCGAGCCCACTGAAAAAATCGCGAGAGGGCTCAATTTATCTTGGGCAAGCTCCCTCACAGCAGAGTCCTGCCAAACTGGTATTTTGCTTTCCTGCGCAAGATCTTTCGACAAGTTCCTCACGCTTTGCCGCACCGCCAAAGCTACTCGCGAAGCCGCATTCGTGACGTCAATCCCGAGCACCAAAACAGCGTCCGCATTTTCAATTTCGCGAATAGACGGACAATGAAACGACTCGTCCCGTAACGCATTGACTATTATTTCGAGCGCCTCATGTTCATCATCAGAATGGCCAGAGTAGAAATTCTCAACTCCAACTCTGCTTCTAAGTGCATAGTTAGCCTCGTTACTTGCACGCGGAGACCCAATTCCAATTACGTTTCCTTCGTCAATTACAGCGTCAAGCCTCACTCTGGCATCGTCAACGGGAATAGAGAGCCCGCTAGCATCTCTCGCTCCGCGAACTCTTGACTCGGAGTTAACATAGTGAGCACCGAAGCGACCCCTATCGCAGATAAAATATCCATTAATTTCATCGTTATAACGATTGACCACCCGTCTCAAGGTACCGTAGCGCTCCCCGGGAGTTATGTTGCAACCGACCGAGCAGCCAACACAAACAGAGGGCGCGACCTGCAAATCCCATTTACGAGTGTAATTTTCACTAAAAGTTTTGTCGGTAAAAACACCTGTTGGACAGACTTCAACGAGATTGCCGCTGAACTCATTTTCAAGAGTACCCTCCTCAAATCGACCGAAATAAGTATGATGATGAGATGCCTGTGCTGAGAGGTCAGTGCCCCCCGCGTAGTCATCGTAGTAACGAACGCACCGATAACAAGTAATGCAGCGGTTCATCTCGTGACCGATGAAGGGACCTAGGTCCTGGTTGCGGTGAGTCACTTTTTTCTTATCGTGCCTCCTATAATTGTGTCCCGACATCTGAGTCATGTCTTGTAGATGACATTCCCCGCCCTCTTCACAGACCGGACAATCGTGAGGATGACTAGTCATCAAGCTTTCAATAACCCCGGCCCTAAATGCTTTCGTTTGTTGATCATCCACGGAAAGAATTGCTCCGTCACTGACCGGAGTCATGCAAGCCATAACAATGGTGCCCTGCGTATCATTCTCATCCCTGTACTGCTTCACCGCACACTGCCGACAAGCACCAACAGATCCCATACAAGGGTGCCAGCAGAAGTAAGGCACATCCAGCCCTTGTGACAAACATTCTTGCAATAGATTGTTTTCAGGGTTTAGTTCATAAACAACCCCATCTATTGTCACTTTAGCCATTACAACCCACCTCTACTTTTTCTAAAATCTGGCCGCTCGTTTAGTTTTTAAACGAACAGACTAAAATTGATTCCTTAATGTTTATAAGGACATGCACGGTTTTTAATATGAGCTTCGAATTCATCTTCAAAAAGCTTAAGCCCACTCCCAAGTGGAGCCGTCGCTCCTGGAGCAAGCGCACAAAAAGTTTTTCCCGGACCCATGTAGTCGACGTGATCATGCAAGATAGCCAAGTCTTTGTGCGTCCCACCTCCACGCTCAAACTCCTCAAAGATACTATCCACCCAAGGCAATCCATCGCGACAGGGCGTGCAAAACCCACAAGACTCATGCGAGAAAAATTTCATTAGGTTTCCAATCATGCCAACCGGGCAGGTCTTATCGTCCAAAAGAATCATCGTGCCGGTCGCAAGGCGGCTTCCTAACTTGCCAATCGCGTCATAGGTCAGCTCGGTATCTAAGTGTTCAGGTGTTAAAAAATCTGTAGAGCCTCCACCAGGTAGAAACGCTTTCAAAGAATATCCGTCTTGCATACCGCCACCGTATTCCTCTATTACCTCTCTAATTGTTACGCCAAGCGGAAGCTCCCAACAACCCGGGTTCTTCACTCGTCCACTGAGCCCAAAAAGCTTAGTACCGAAATCTCCACCTGACCCTATCGATTGGTACCAGTCGATCCCATTTGCCATAATTCCTGGCAGATTGCAGATTGTCTCGACATTATTGACGATCGTGGGTTTACCCCACAATCCACTGACCTGCGGAAAAGGCGGCTTTGCACGAGGATTCGCTCTCTTCCCCTCTAACGCGTTCAAGAGCGCCGTCTCCTCACCGCAAATATATCGCCCTGCGCTGGTGTGCATTACGATATCAAAACTGAAATCACTGCCAAAGATATTTTCCCCGAGGTAACCTTTCTCCCTAGCTTCTACAATCGCTTTGCTTAAACACCGTTCAGATTCAAAATATTCTCCGCGAAGGAATATGAAGGCCTTGCTCGCCTGGATTGCGAAGGCCGCAATGATCATTCCTTCAATAAGGAGGTGCGGATCTCCTTCCATCAGCATTCGGTCCTTGAAAGTTCCAGGCTCCATTTCATCGGCATTCACGACTAAATATTTCTGCGCTTCACTGTCTGGACCTTGCGGTACAAAACTCCATTTCAGGCCAGTAGGAAACCCTGCTCCACCCCTTCCTTTTAAACCAGAGTCCTTGACCATCCCTAGCATCGAACTTGAGTCCATCCCGGTTGCGATCTTTCTTGCCCCTAAATACCCCCCAGCGCGCTCGTAACCAACCACATCTAGGGCGCCTCGTGTGAGATCGATATTCTTTGTTAATGGACGTTCGTTACTTCCTGTCATGCCTACTCCCCAGATTTGTTTTGGGTTTCACGAGAACTCGACAAACTTTTAATCGAATCTACGGTCAAGTTTCGGTGCATCTTCTCACCGACTAACATTACCGGCGCCTTATCACAATCTCCAAGACATGGAACAGGGATCAGGGTATATTCGCCGTCCTCTGTAGTTTCGCCATAATCAATACCTAGGTGACTGTTGATTTCTTTACGAATTTTTTCACACCCCATAATCCAACAACTGACACTATCGCAGAAGAGAATCACGTTTTTACCAACAGGCCGCCGATAAATTAAATTAAAAAAAGTTGCAACTCCCTCCAATTCGCTGAGAGCTATGTCTAAATACTTTGACACCGCAAGCATGCTCTCATCTGAAACCCAGCCGTTGTGTCGCTGAACAATTTTTAGCGCTTCTAGCCCTACCGCTTTCTTGTCGGGGTAAAGAGTTAGTTCATGCTCAATCTCTTTCACTTCAGCATCACTAAGGTCTCGGGCAATTTTCCCCGAACTGACTATAACTTCACGATTCATCGAGCATTTCTCTGATTGCTAAAAAAAATAAATTCCACGTACAAGATCGGCAACTTCACGCATTCAAAACCCTGTTTCACCGATCAAGTTGACCACCATGCGACTTTGTTATCTATCTACATCGGCCATCACAAAATCAATACTCGCGATAATTGCGATGAGATCTGACACCATAAATCCTCGCGAAATTGCGGGTATCATTTGCAAATGCGCGAAGGAAGGGGTCCGAATCCGAGTTCGATAAGAAGTCGTGTTTCCGTCACTGACCAGATAATACCCGTTTATTCCCTTTGTTGCCTCGATCGCCATTGAGACTTCGGTCGGTGGAATAACCGGACCCCAGCTAACACTTAAAAAATGATTAATTAAAGTCTCAATATCTTTCATTGATTTTTCTTTCCGAGGCGGAGTTGTGAGCGGGTGGCTCGACTTATAATCTCCCGCCGGCATGTTATCGACACACTGTTTAATAATTCGCAGACTTTGGCGCATTTCTTCGACGCGAACCGCGCATCTATCGTAACAGTCGCCGTTCTCAGCAATTGGAATATCAAATTCAAAATTTTCATATCCACTGTAGGGCCTTTGCTTTCTATAATCCCATTCGTACCCTGTCGCACGAAGTCCCGCTCCAGTAATTCCCCAATCAAAAGCCTCTTCAGTTGTATAAGACCCAATACCCTGCGTACGCCTCTTCAAAATTCCATTGTTTAGTACCATGCTGTCATATTCATCCAGACGCGCTGGCATAAAGTCGAGAAGCTCTCGTATCCTTTTTTCCCAGCCTGCAGGCAAATCTTGCGCTACTCCACCTATACGGAACCACCCAGGATGCATGCGAGCACCACAGATTGATTCAATAATGTTGAAAATACGCTCACGTTCCACGAACATATAAAAAATTGGTGACAACTGCCCCACATCTTGAGCAAAAGTTCCATAGAAAAGCAGATGACTGCAGATCCTAAACATTTCCGAGAGCATTACCCTGATCACCTTGACTCTTTCTGGAACCTGAATACCCGCCATTTTTTCCACGGCCATTACGTAGGGAAGGTTATTCATTACACCGCCCAAATAATCGATCCGGTCAGTATAAGGAATGAAGGTGTGCCAAGACTGACGCTCACCCATTTTTTCAGCGCCACGGTGGTGATACCCAATATCAGGGACTGCATCGACTAAAATTTCGCCGTCAAGCTGAACCGCGATTCGGAATGCTCCATGAACACTCGGATGATTTGGACCCAAGTTTAAAAACATAAACTCCGAGTCCTCAGATTTCTTCTGCATCCCCCACTCTTCCGGCTTGAACTTAAGCGCTTCCTGCTCCGCGTCCGTCTGCACATCGTTCAGCGAAAAGGGCTCCATCTCGGTAGCCCGCGCGGGGTGCTCTTTTCGCAACGCATGACCTTCCCATGTTGGAGGCAACACAAGACGATATAGGTTCGGATGACCATCAAATCGAATACCGAACATATCCCACACTTCACGCTCATACCAATTTGCGTTAGACCACAAATCAGAAACCGTCGGCAGAACTAGATCCGCATCAAAGAGCGGCACCTTAACCCTAATGTCGCAGTTACCGCTAAAAGACATCAAGTGATACATCACTGTAAATTCACTCGAGGGCTGTCCATCTCTATGAACCCGAGCCCGTTCATCAATGGCTGTCAGATCGAAAAGCATCTCAAACCTGCTTCCAGCAAACGAGTTCTCGCGCAGACAATTAAGCACGGCTTTCACTTTTGCCCGATCGAACCAAAGTGTTGGTATACGATCGCAGTTCGCTTGCTCGGCGAGCAAATCTCCAACGAATTCTTTTTTCAGAAACTCGACGGCGGCATTAGCAGGCCCTGAGTATACGACTCGACCTGTGTCTTCCTTTGATTGTTCAGCAGCTAACATTTACCCGTTACATTCCTATCAATATAAAATTCTGTCATCAGCAAAAACATGATTACCTATTCAGATATGCTCAAATCTCATCTGGCGATCGCAACTCAGTCGCAGCTATCCTTTCGGGACCACGAACGACCCGTTGAACCTCATCTTTCTCGCGTTGAATAATGCCTTGCTCATTTATTACCCAACTCAAAGGCCTACGTTGTTTTCCGATTTGTTCCTGCAAAAGCAGCAGACCCTGGAGCAACGCTTCTGGTCTTGGAGGGCAACCTGACACGTATACATCCACTGGCAAAAACTTGTCTACGCCTTGCACGACCGAGTAAATGTCGTACATTCCTCCAGAATTGGCGCATGAGCCCATCGATATAACCCACTTCGGTTCTAACAATTGGTCGTACAACTGCTTGACGACCGGAGCCATTTTTCGAAAAACTGTTCCAGCTATGACTATCATATCCGCTTGTCTCGGAGTTCCCCTGATAACCTCCGCCCCGAATCGCGCTAGGTCGTGGCGACTTGTAAAAGCCGTAGCCATCTCCACATAACAGCAAGATAAACCAAAATTAAATGGCCATATTGAGTTCTTCCGACCCCAAGCAACCATATCTTCGAGTGTCACCATCATGACGTTATTACGAATAAACTCGTCGGCGTCGTTACCCCCGCGCTGAGGTGCGCTGGACTTCTCTGCAGACTCAAGACTCCACTTCACAGTTTAAACTCCCGTTTGTTTGTTACACCACCCGGACCGACCATCGCACGGAGCTCCCGTTTTTGTACGCGTGTACGCCAGTCAAGCGCACCAATTCGATAGAGATAGAATAATGCAGCGAGCAGGACAAATACGAATACCGAAATTTCAATAAATCCCGCCCAGCCAGCCTCTCGAACAGCTACGGCCCAGGCAAACAAAAAGACCACTTCTAAATCGAAGATAATGAAAAGAATCGCTGGCAGATAAAAATGGATAGTAGTGCGAAATTTTGCACTTCCAACAGAAACGATGCCCGATTCAAAAGGTAGGTTCTTTGAGTGCGCAGCTTTTTCTTGGCCCAGGACAAAGGACAGACCTAACATTGTCAGCACAATCGCAAGAACGGCAAACCCATAGATTAAAAATGAAGTAACATCTGGCGTTGCAACTTGAAGCGCTTCTGTTTCCAAATGTTTATCCTCCCTCACTATTTCCAAAAATTACTATACGGGTGCTTTTCCATGCGAAGCCTCAACAGACGACTGCAAGAATGCTGGGTCATTACGACCCAACCTATTGACATTTCCACTTAGCATCTTTTTGCCCCAACAATTTAAGAAGGAGCTAGGCATGATTGTTATTGGTGAAATTTTATCACGGTGACCGATGCCGACGCTAGGCTTTTGTCACAACTTAACAGGGGTTAACTTCGATTTATCGATCACAACTTTAAAACAAATGCCCCACATGATAATCGTTCTCAAAAACAAATCTTGGGCGTCATAACAACACTCGAAGAATAGGACCAATTCAGTAACTTTTAAACCAAACACGCTAGATAAAACCAGTGTCAGAAATTCTAACCTTAACGGCGAGTTGCTTCTGCAATTCGTGAAAAATCAAGATCTGAAAATTTAAATGTTTGTCCATCAAGCAACCTATCACCGACTTCCTCTCTCCAGTCATAATGCATTCCGACTTCTGAAATTTCTGGACCACTTACATAAAAAACAACCGAATATATCTCGTCTCTCTCTCCAGGCAGCTTCGTATTCCGCGCATAATGAAAATTGTCTGACATATTTAAATGCGGATCCAACCGAACAAGTCTTTCTTCACCTGAACTTTGGTTTGTTATCAATGCTGTTATATCCAAATACGCAACAAATCCGCCACTAACGGAACCCCTCGGCCCATTCTCATTCCATGTGGCAACAACTTCAATATGAATATCTGAATCTGCCTCTAGACCGAAAATAGTGCTTGGCGCTACATCATCTTTAATAGCCCCTTCAAAAATAAGAGAGATCCCAGGTTCAATATCTTTTTCTCCAATAACCATCTCGGGCAAGTCGGCGGCGCAAACAAATGTTGGTAGCACCAAAATAATAAAGCTGTATATTTTCATCAGTAAACCCCCAATATGAACAACCTTTACCAGCACAAAAAAATTCCTTACATTTGGCTTCTTTTACACTAGACGCGACATTATAAATGAGGAAGAAAAACTATGGAAATCTTACAACCCATGTTCGCAATGATTGCCCTTTCGGGAATACTGATTCTCTTGCTCGGAATATCAAGAATCCCCCCGATTATTCGAAATTTTGGCAATTTACAATCTGCAAAATACTCTGAAGACCTCAGACCAAAACTCCCAAATTGGATGCGTTACATCACTGATAACCATAACCATCTATTCGAGCAACCCACCCTTTTCTACGCATTAATAACTTATATATTTCTCGCAGAACATATCGATCCAATTCATATCCAACTTGCTTGGGGCTACGTTTGGCTGAGAACCGCTCACTCGCTCATCCATATCACTACCAACAACGTTTCAGTGAGGGCCCCGCTGTTTCTATTATCGGCTTTATGCCTGATCAGCATGATTGGACGCGAGACCGTCTTCCTATTTAATTCAATCTGATAGACCAAGCGAAAAAATAGCTTCGAGACCAAAGATTCGAGA
>PAEL01000067.1 GCA_002700775.1 Gammaproteobacteria bacterium
AAGTTAATATTTATAAGTATCAGGTTTAAACGGCCCGCTTTTTTTAACATTAATATAGTCGGCCTGCTCGTCCGTCAGTTTTGTTATAATTCCACCAAAGCCTTTAACCATTAAAGACGCCACTGCTTCATCAAGTGCCTTCGGCAAAACTTCAACTGAAACGTTGGCTTGCTTGAACTCTTGGGATTGATTTGCAAATTTCTTCTCATATATATAAATCTGAGCGAGGACCTGATTTGCAAACGATCCATCCATAATTCTCGATGGATGACCTGTTGCGTTGCCCAAGTTAATTAACCGTCCTTCAGAAAGAAGAATCAGATAATCGTTTTCGTCATCACTACGATAAATTTTATGTACCTGAGGCTTAATTTCTTCCCATTGCCACCGCTCGCGCATGTAATCAGTGTCTATTTCATTGTCAAAGTGTCCGATATTACAAACCACGGCTCCATTCTTAAGAACTTGAAGCATATACTTATCGCAAACATCGACATTTCCCGTTGTAGTCACAACGAGATCTGTTGTTTGAAGTAAGGATGAGTCAACTCCATCGAGACTTCTTTTGTTGATGCCATCGATATATGCGGAGACGACTTCAAAGCCATCCATAACGGCTTGCATAGCGCAAATAGGGTCTATCTCACTTACTTTAACAATCATGCCCTCTTGGCGGAGGCTCTGCGCGGATCCTTTTCCGACGTCACCATATCCGATTACTAGGGCTTTTTTCCCAGAAAGCAACATATCTGTTCCACGTTTAATGCCGTCATTGAGGCTATGTCGACACCCATATTTATTATCGTTTTTTGCTTTAGTCACAGAGTCATTTACGTTGATTGCAGGTACCTTTAATGTTCCTTCTGAAAGCATTTCGAGCAACCGGTGGACGCCAGTAGTAGTTTCTTCCGTGATACCGTGAATGTGCTGCAGCATTTCCGGGTATTTATTATGTATCATCGACGTCAGGTCGCCCCCGTCATCGAGAATCATGTTGCAATCCCAAGGCTTCCCATCTTTCAAAATAGTTTGTTCTATGCACCACTCCCCTTCCTCATTGGTCTGCCCTTTCCAGGCATAAACAGGTATCCCCTCAGCAGCAATGCAAGCAGCTGCATGGTCTTGGGTAGAGAAAATATTACAAGACGACCACCGAACCTCGGCGCCCAGGGCGATTAAGGTTTCAATTAAGACCGCGGTTTGCACAGTCATGTGAATACAGCCTATGATCTTGGCACCGTTTAGTGGTAACTCAGACTCGTATTGCGACCTCAGCGTCATCAGAGCGGGCATTTCAGCCTCCGCCAAAGTTATCTCTTTTCGGCCAAATTCAGCTAATTCAATATCAGCGACTTTGTAATCTAAAACCTCAGCGCCGTTTAAATTAGTGCTTGTATATTCATTCATAATCAATTCCTAAAAAAAATTAAAAAGATGTTCGCCGGAGCCAGTTTGGCCAATCAATTTAGTTTAAAGACCTGCAGCTACTCGCAAATCGTCCGCCTTATCTGTTCGTTCCCAAGACAATTCCAGATCACTTCTTCCAAAGTGACCGTAAGCAGCAGTCGCCAGGTAAATTGGTTTCACAAGATCAAGCATTTTAATGAGACCTTTTGGGCGCAACTCGAAATGCTCGCGAATGAGGGCAACTATTTTTTCTGTGCTTATTTTGCCAGTGCCGAACGTGTCGACCCTAATTGAGGTTGGTTCTGAAACCCCAATCGCGTAAGAGAGCTGTACTTCACATTTCCTAGCCAAACCGCCAGCAACGAGATTTTTTGATATGTACCGCGCAAGATAAGCTGCAGAGCGATCAACTTTAGATGGGTCCTTACCAGAAAACGCGCCACCACCGTGTCGAGACATTCCTCCATATGTGTCTACAATGATTTTACGCCCGGTGAGTCCGCAGTCTCCATTTGGCCCACCTGTAACAAACCTTCCAGTCGGGTTTATAAAGTATTTTGTACTCGAATCAAGCCATTTGCTTGGTAGCACAGGTTTGATTATTTCTTCCATTACGCCCTCTTCCAATTCTGAAACCGAAACCCCATCATAATGCTGAGTTGAGAGAACAACTGCGTCAATGGCAACCGGTTTGTCCCCATGGTATCTGAAAGTAATCTGACTCTTTGCGTCAGGCTGAAGCCAAGGCAACTTCGAAGATTTTCGAACTTCGGCCTGCTTACGTACAAGAAGGTGAGCGTAGGTAATTGGCGCTGGCATAAATACTTCGGTTTCATCATTAGCAAAACCAAACATTAGTCCCTGGTCACCAGCACCTTGTTCGCTAGAAGCGCTTTCATCAACGCCAGCTTTTATGTCAAGAGATTGTTTTCCGATAGCATTTATTACAGCGCAGGTATTTCCATCGAAGCCACTCTCAAGATTGCTATAACCAATATCAATAACGGTTTTACGAATTATGTCTTCAAGATCTATTTGGGCATTTGTCGTTATTTCACCTGCGACAAAAACAAGGCCGGTTTTAACTAAAGTCTCGCAAGCTACTCGTGATTTGGGATCTTTTTCAATAAGGGCATCTAGAATAGCATCGGAAATTTGATCCGCAAGCTTATCTGGATGGCCCTCTGAGACCGACTCTGATGTAAATAACGATTCTTCCTTCATAGCGACTCCTCTTATCTTACGCCTAGACTCGCAGCACACGATCCATAAAGGAGCGCTGAGCAGGCCGGCGATAAACTCATACCTTTACATAATAAACAAAATACTTTACTAATATAGATGGTTGGCTCAAGGCCCCGCCCGAAATAAAGATATTTGCACCTGAAAACCATTCTTTAATGCTAAATTTATCGACTGTAGAGGTTCTAGATCGGCAAGAACCGCCCAATTCTCTAATTCAGCCTCATCGAAACCAAGCCAGAGATCGCCGCAAGATTCGCAAACCCAACTCTGGTCGTGCTGAGCAAGGTCAACAACCAGAAAATAACCAAGAGGATTAAGCATACCGGTAACACTGCTAAAAACACTTGCAGGAGAGGGTAAATGGTGCAGCACCATATCCATAATAACCAAGTTCACTCTGGCTCTCTCAGAAGACCGCAGGTTGGCGTCTTCATGAATAAATTTAACATTATCTAAATTTGCATCATTCACCGATTCCTTTGCTTTTCTGAGCATTTCTGCTGAGTTATCTATTCCGGTAACTTGATTGAACATTTGAGCAAGCTTAACCAGTAAAAAGCCCTCCCCAGGGCCAATCTCGACGACGCTAGAGTCTGAGGGCAAATTAAGACTCGAAATTAACTCCTCTAAAATAGGCGAATATTGGCATCTTTCCACAATCATTCCCTGATTTTCAGCGAATTTTAGGGCGTTTTTTTTAAAAAAACTCAAAGATAATTCGCTCCGCTCATGCTCCAAGTCACTGAGCCTATACCTGATATTTTCATTTATTTGAAGTGAGTCGATACAGTCGAATGCCGCCTTCTTTAGCTCTACATACGGATCTTCCTCTTTAAGGAATGCGCGCCGATAAAAAATCGAATTCCCTTCACGCCGCTTTGCAACCAAGCCCGCAACCGTAAGTGTCTTGAGGTGATGGCTTAAAGCGGACTGTCTTATTTCTAAAAGCCTACTGAGCTCTAAAACACCAAAAGATTCGTTCTGGAGCACCTTGAGAATGTTTGTCCTCACCGGATCAGCAAAAGCCCTACAAACCAGGGTCTGCTGCTCAATAGAGGTGCCAAGCTTCAATGAGCGCCCGACTTTAGCGGCTTTATCCGGCAAACTTTGAAAGTTGTTTAGTGACATCGCAAATAAGCAAATTGGATTAACAGCCAACGATAATAGCAAGTATGCAGCCTAAGATCAAATCTATATCAATATTATTTGATATAGATTTTAATAAACCTTTTGTTATGAATAAATCGCAATTTTACAAAAGCATCAGTAGCAAATTAATCGTAGGTGCGGGAAAATACTTTCTTCGAAAGCTCCGTTTTTTAATGCCTCAGGCATATTTCAAATTCAAAGCTGTTTGATTAGCGACACAACGAAGCGCAATTAAAAATAAAGGACTCTGCTGGATGGCTCAACCTTCGATATCCCAACAACATTGTGCAAATGCAATACGAGCTCTCACCATGGATGCCGTTCAAAAAGCAAAATCCGGACACCCTGGTGCACCGATGGGCATGGCCGACATAGCCGAAGTCCTATGGCGCAAACATCTTCGTCACAGCCCATCTAACCCCGATTGGCCAAACCGCGATAGATTCATTTTGTCCAACGGACACGGCTCGATGCTGATATACGCCCTACTGCACTTGACCGGATACGATCTCTCAATCGAAGATATCAAAAATTTTAGACAACTTGGATCAAAGACTCCGGGTCACCCTGAATTCGGGCACACACCCGGTGTAGAGACAACAACGGGTCCGCTAGGACAAGGTCTTGCAAATGCTGTCGGTATGGCAATTGCCGAGAAGACCCTCGCCTTACAATTTAACTGCGATAACCATGCTGTTATTGACCATAGGACCTATGTTTTTGCAGGCGATGGCTGCCTAATGGAGGGAATTTCCCATGAAGTCTGTTCTCTCGCCGGAACGTGGAAGCTGGGCAAACTCATCGTTTTTTATGACAATAATGGAATCTCCATAGATGGTAAAGTGGACGCCTGGTTCTCTGACGATCATGTAAAACGCTTTCAAGCCTACGACTGGCAAGTTCTTGAGATTGATGGTCACGATCCGAAGGAAATCTCTGAGGCTATCGAAGAGGCCAAAAAAAACATCGATCAACCCACACTGATATCTTGCAAAACAATTATTGGCTTCGGTTCTCCCAATAAAGAGGGCACCGCAGCGACACATGGAGCACCGCTCGGTGAGGATGAAATATCTGCCGCGCGTGCTAGATTAGGATGGCCTTATGCTCCTTTTGAAATTCCTCACGAAGTCTCTGACGCATGGAACTGCAATGAAAAAGGACTAGAAGCCGAGAATCTATGGCGCCAAGCTTTAGTCAGCTATAGGACTGAGCATCCAGCTCTGGCTAATGAACTTGAACGACGCCTTGAAGGGTCTCTACCAAAATCATTTGATGAAACAGCCAATCAATTCATTGAGCAGTGCCAAAATAATAAAGAAGATATAGCAAGCCGCAAGGCGTCACAAAACTGCTTGGAAAAATATAGCGGTTTGTTACCAGAACTAATCGGAGGTTCTGCAGACCTTACCGGCTCAAACTTAACTAATTGGTCAGGTTGCATACCCATAAATAGCGAGCGAGGGGGTAACTATATTTATTATGGGGTTAGGGAGTTTGGAATGACCGCAATTGCATCTGGGCTCGCTTTGCATCGAGGCTTTATCCCGTTCACGGCGACCTTTTTAGTATTCATGGAATATGCTCGAAACGCAACACGCATGGCTGCATTAATGAACCAGAGAAGCATCTTTGTTTACACACATGACTCTATAGGACAAGGGGAAGACGGGCCGACGCATCAACCAATCGAGCAGCTCAGTAATTTACGCTCCACTCCCAACCTTGCAGTTTGGCGACCATGTGATGCAACTGAAACTGCTGTTGCATGGAAGCATGCGTTAAAACGTCAAGAGGGGCCTACTGCGCTCGTTTTTTCTAGGCAAAGCCTTCAACATCAGGAGCGAAGCAAAGACCAAGTCGATTCCATTCAGCTTGGCGGTTATATCTTAAAAGATTGTGAACCTCTACCTGAGGTAATCATTATTGCAACTGGATCAGAAGTTAATATTTGTGCCGATGCAGTGGCATCCTTGCATCTGGAGCATATCGCAGTCCGGTTGGTGTCTATGCCTTGTGTAGAGACGTTTCTAAAACAAAGCCAAGATTATCAAGATGCCGTTCTCCCTCCATCCGTGCGATGTCGATTATCTGTTGAAGCCGCGAGCTCGGATTACTGGCGTAAATTTGTTGGCATTGATGGAAAAACAATTGGAATGGAGTCCTTTGGCGCATCTGCTCCGGGAAATATTTTGTTAGATCACTTTGGATTCACGACGAATAACGTTATCAAAACAATTCGCACCATGCTCTAGTAGGAAAAATCATGTCATTTCGGATTGCAATTAATGGTTATGGCCGAATTGGAAGATGCATTCTACGCGCATTTTATGAGTCGTCTTTTAACCATCCGGTCGATGATGACAAGACCCTAAATAATAATTATGCCGACTTGCGTATTGTCGCTATCAATGACTTAGCCGACTTAGAAAATTTGACTCATTTAACTAGGTTTGACAGCACACATGGGCGATTTCTAGGTGAAGTAAAAACCCGAGGTGGCAGCTTAATAATCAACAAGGACGAAATTTTTGTTTCGCAAATCGAACACGTGCAAGACCTTGATTGGAAAGAGCTTAACGTGGATTTGGTTCTAGAATGCAGCGGCACTTTTGGAGACCGCATCTCTGCAGAGCAGCATTTAAAAAATGGCGCAAAAGCAGTGCTTCTTTCTCAACCCGGAGATAGCGATGTTGACGCCACTATCGTGTATGGAATCAACGACAGCGAGCTGAAAAGTAATCACAGAATTGTCTCATGCGCATCCTGCACAACTAACTGCATTGTGCCAGTTTTATATACCCTAAACAGAGCATTTGGCATCGATAGCGGCATAATCGACACAATTCATTCAGCCATGAATGATCAACCAGTAATCGACAGCTATCATGGTAAAGATTTAAGAAAAACACGAAGTGCGATGCATTCAATGATTCCTGTGGGGACTGCTCTAGCCAAAGGCATTACTCGAATCTTACCGAACTTAAGCGGACGACTTGAGGCCAGAGCAATCAGAATCCCCACGATAAATGTTTCAGCGATGCAAGTAACGATAGCTCTCAATAGTGAAGCAGATGCAAACATAATCAACACAGCGCTTGAAGAAGCGAGCCACAAACTACCAAACAATATCTTAGGTGTAACACGCGAGCCGCTGGCCTCCTGTGATTTTAATCATGACCCAAGGTCAGTCATCGTAGATTTAAACCAGACGTTAGTTGTGCGAAAGAAAGTTGTCAGCTTATTTCTTTGGTTTGATAATGAATGGGCTTACGCAAATCGGATGCTTGATGTTGCGCAAGTACTTTTGAACAGGAGGGCCCAATGAACTTTCAACGAATGGAGGACCTCGATTTAAACGAAAAAAGGGTTTTGATCAGAGAAGATTTGAACGTCCCGATGGACGGTAAAAAGATTATTAACGACACGCGAATTCGCATGGCCGTGCCAACAATTAAACTTGCTCTTGAGAAAGGCGCACATGTTTTTGTTATGTCTCACTTGGGCCGTCCCAAAGAAGGTGTATCAATACATGAACAACCTTCTTTTTCTTTGGCGCCTGTAAGAGATAAGCTGTCAGAGTTACTAAGATGCGATGTGCGTTTCGAAACACAATACCTGAACCAAGCAATAGAACCGAATAAAAGTGGGATTACCCTTTTGGAGAATGCCCGAGTTAACATTGGGGAAACGTCAAACGATGAGACGCTTGCTCGTAACTATGCACGTCTATGCGATATATTCATTATGGATGCCTTTGGGACCGCTCACAGAGCACAGGCAAGTACGCACGGAGTCATCAAGCACTCGGCTAAGTCCTGCGCCGGGTTACTCTTGTCTGGCGAGCTAGATGCATTGACTAGATCATTAGAGAACCCCGATATGCCCGTCCTAGCGATTATTGGTGGGGCAAAAATTGACGGTAAGCTTGGAATTTTAGAGACGCTTGCTGCTAAAGTTGACCAGCTCATGGTAGGAGGTGGAATTGCAAATACGTTTTTAGCAGCAAAAGGTATCAATATTGGCAATTCTATCTATGAACCAAGCTTAATTCCTCTTGCAAAAAAGCTTATGTCTGAGACTAACATCCCACTCCCGATTGATGTCGCTACTGCAAAAAATTTTAATCCAAGCGAGCCGCGGGTCATAAAATCTGTTAAAGATATTGCTTCTGATGAGATGATCTTAGATATAGGGCCAGAAACGATTAAAGAAAGAATAGGAACTATTGCAAAAATGAAAACAATAATTTGGAACGGACCTGTTGGAGTTTTTGAATTCAAAAATTTTTCAGTTGGAACGGAAGCGATCGCAAAAGCTATCGCGCAGAACACCGGCTTCTCAATCGCCGGTGGTGGCGAGACCATTTCGGCTATTGATACCTTTGAGGTAACTAAAGATATATCGTATATCTCAACTGGCGGCGGCGCCTTTCTCGAATACCTTGAAGGATCAAAGCTTCCATCTATTGCCATGCTTGAAGAGCGTTGCTTAAATTAGCAAACAAATTACTAAATCAGGTTTTCATGAAAATGACATTACGCAGGAGTTAAAAAGATGGCTTTAATAAGCTTGCGACAATTACTTGACCATGCGGCAGAGAATAATTATGGAGTGCCTGCTTTTAATGTAAATAACTTAGAACAGGTAAGAGCAATCATGGAAGGTGCTGATGCAATAAATAGCCCGGTCATCTTGCAAGCATCGGCAGGCGCAAGAAAATATGCCGGCTCCAATTTCCTCAAACATTTGATTCAGGCAGCGATAGAAGAATTTCCACATATTCCAATTGTTATGCATCAAGATCACGGCACATCACCCGCAGTATGCCAACGCTCGATTCAGCTTGGATTTTCCTCAGTGATGATGGACGGCTCCCTCGGTGAAGATGGAAAAACACCCACAGATTTCGAGTACAACGTTAGGGTTACGCGCCAAACCGTAGAAATGGCCCACGCCTGCGGCGTCTCAGTAGAAGGAGAAATCGGGTGTCTGGGCTCTCTCGAAACCGGTCTTGCTGGTGAAGAAGACGGCATTGGTGCAGAAGGACAGCTTTCGCTTGATCAGATGCTTACTGATCCTGAAGAGGCAGAAGAGTTCGTTAACGCAACACGGGTGGATGCATTAGCCATCGCAGTGGGAACAAGCCATGGCGCCTATAAATTTAGTCGCCCTCCGACCGGTGATATATTAGCCATCAGTCGAATCAAGGAAATCCACGCTAAGATTCCCAACACCCACCTCGTAATGCACGGCTCATCATCAGTGCCTCAAGAGTGGCTTGCTGTAATAAATGATAACGGTGGAGAAAACCCCGAGACCCATGGCGTACCAATCGAAGAAATTCAAGAAGGTATAAAACATGGTGTACGTAAAGTGAATATAGACACTGATCTGCGGCTTGCATCGACCGGAGCAGCTCGAAAATTCCTTGCTGAAAACCCAAGTGAGTTCGATCCAAGAAAATTCCTAATCCCCACAATGTCAGCGATGAAGGCAATCGTAGAAGCCCGCCTCAATGCTTTTGGTTGTGCCGAACAAGCCTCCTCAATAAAAAAAATCTATAGCCTCGAAACTATGGCGGAGAGATACGGGGCATAACAAGCGTTTGATTTTAATTTCTTCAGTTTGTTTTTATTAATCGGATCTCAACTGACGCAAGATTACGCGAGCCCCACCGCCATTAGCACCATCACTATAACCGACCCAATCCAAACTAAAGAGCGAACATATAAAATTCCAAAAGAATAGCAAAACAAATATATCACTCTCAATAATAACCACGCTGTTCCAAGTACAACGAGATCTGTCGAACTAATAATTGCCAACAGACAGATGGTTAAAAACGCAGGCATACTCTCTTGAAGGTTGATGGCCGCCCTGTGAACTCTCTCAGTCATAGGCGAGACCTCGATTACTTGGTCGCGATTACTTAAAAGATATGGCAAGTGATTTAATTTCAACAGCATTGGAATCAGCCATATCTGGGATAAAGCAAGAGCTAGGGCGTATAAAATGATACTCGTCATAATTACCTCTCAAAGTTATGAAAATAAGACTCTGCACCTAATCGTCCCGTCTATTTCGTTTAAACGATTTAATGCTTCTTTACTATGCTCAGCGTCAACGTCCATGACAACATATCCAACCTCGTTATTTGTCTGTAAGTACTGAGAGTTTATGTTTATACCATTTTTAGCAAAAACAATGTTTATTTCACTTAGTACGCCAGGCCTATTCTGATGAATATGTAATAGTCGATGCTTGCCGGAGTACGCCGGTAAAGTTACTTCAGGAAAATTAACAGAATTAAAGCTCGATCCGTTGTCACTATATTTTATAAGTTTTTCACTAACCTCAATGCCAATATTTTCTTGAGCTTCCATTGTGCTTCCGCCCACATGAGGCGTTAAGATACAATTTGGAATGCCCCTTAGGGGAGATGCAAACTCATCTTGATTAGATGCCGGCTCATGAGGGAAAACATCGATTGCCGCGCCTGCTATTCGATTTTCTCGTAAGGCCACTGCCAAGGCATCAAGATCTACCACACTCCCGCGAGAAGCATTTATCACAACCGATTCTGGCTTCATCCATCTTAACTCATCGGCACCAATCAAATTTCTTGTCTCGGGATTTTCTGGAACATGCAGACTAAGGACATCACACTCCCTCATCAAGGCTTCCAATGAATCGACCTGATTCGCATTGCCTAAGGGCAACTTCGTAACCGAATCGTGTAAAAATACTTTCATGCCCATAGATTCTGCAAGCACACTTAACTGAGACCCTATACTCCCGTATCCAACAATACCAAGCTTTTTGCCACGCGCCTCAAAAGAACCTGCTGCACTTTTCTGCCAAATACCCTGATGAGCTAACAGATTTTTCTCAGGGACCCTGCGCAATAACAAAATCGCCTGTGCAATCACGAGTTCAGCCACACTGCGGGTATTTGAGTAAGGTGCGTTAAATACCGGCACACCCTTTGTAAGCGCAGCATCTAAGTTAACCTGATTAGTCCCGATGCAAAAGCAGCCCACAGCAAGAAGTTTTTCAGCGGCACTGAAAACCACATCCGACAGCTGAGTACGAGACCTTATTCCAATAAAATGAATATCCTTAACTTTTTTAAGTAGCTCTTGTTCACTTATCGAGCCCTTCACTGCCTCAATGTTTTTATAACCGTGACTTTTGAGCGTTCTCAAAGCACTTTCATGGATACCTTCAAGTAATAAAAACTTTATTTTACTTTTATCTAATGAGGTTAACTGCATATACCCGCTTCTGAGCCAATTTTAAAGAACCTTATCTACATCGTCTGCAAATAACGCTCTTTAGAACTTAACTTTACAATTTATAGAAAGATTAAAAGACATGATAACATAAGGAAGTTAACCAAATCGTTATTTCGACAAATGGAAACGGAAATGGCCACTTCCCACTCAGAAATCATACAAATTCTTGAAGCAACCGTTGGGAAAGAGTGGGTGAAAACAAATCCCGATGATTTGGAAACTTATGGAAGGGATTGGACTAAGTTCTTTCCTCCTGATCCTCTAGCCGCGGTATTCCCGAAAAACATCGACGAAGTAATTGCCATTGTAAAGAACGCAAACAATTATGACTTTTCTGTAGTCCCATCTGGAGGCCGCACGGGGCTGAGCGGTGGCGCTGTTGCGACAAAAGGTGAAGTCGTTATTGCCTTCGATAGAATGAACAAGATACTAGACTACAGTGCATCTGACCGCCAAGTCGTCTGCGAACCCGGCGTAATTACTCAACAGCTACAGCAGTTTGCAGAAGAAAGGCATCTGCATTACCCAGTAGACTTCGCTTCTTCAGGATCAAGCCAGATTGGCGGCAATGTGGCAACCAATGCCGGAGGCATAAAAGTAATACGTTATGGGATGACCCGGGACTGGGTGCAGGGAATGAAAGTTATTACCGGTAACGGTGAGCTTCTAAATCTTAATCGAGGACTGATCAAGAATGCAACGGGTTACGACCTTCGTCATCTTTTTATCGGGTCAGAAGGTACTTTAGGTCTTATAGTGGAAGTCACAATAGAATTGACAAATCCGCCTATTGAGCCGTGCGTTATGCTCCTCGGAATAGACAGTATGAGTAGAACTATTCCAATATTGGAAGCTGCGAAGGCAGCGCTAGATCTGACGGCATTTGAGTTTTTTTCGGAAAAAGCGCTGCAGCATGTGATTGAAGAAAAGAATCTAAAACGGCCTCTTGAGAGTCCAAATAATTACTACACATTAATTGAATTTGAAAATTTTAAAAACACTGCTATAGACAAAGCAATGGAATTTTTTGAATTTTGCCTAACCGAAGAGCTAATTGCTGACGGTACGATGAGTCAATCGACAACACAAGCAAAAGAAATTTGGAGGCTTCGTGAAGATATTTCCGAAACAATATCTAAATTCATACCCTACAAGAATGACATCTCGGTAAAGGTTTCATTGATTCCAAAATTTATAGAGGCTGTGGACAATTTAGTTACGCAAGCTTATCCGGATTTTGAGATCGTTTGGTTTGGCCATATCGGAGACGGCAATGTGCATCTTAACATTCTCAAACCCGAAGCAACTCCGCCTACTGAGTTCTATGAAAAATGCTCAAAGGTCTCCCCCAAAATTTTTAAAATTGTAGAAGATTTTGAGGGAAGCATCTCCGCCGAACATGGCGTTGGCCTTCTAAAGAAAGAGTTTCTCTCTTTTTCACGCTCAGCAGAGGAAATTTCTTACTTAAAAGAAATTAAAAAAATCTTTGATCCAAAAAATATTATGAATCCAGGGAAATTAATTGATATCTAGAACCAAAATTTAGCTGATTAAATTATGACCGAGAGATTTTTTTAACTCCATCATCAGTCGCAAGTAACAATAGGTCAGCCGGGCGATCTGCGAAAATTCCATTTGTCACTACGCCCGTAATATTATTGATCTGACGCTCTAGCTTACGCGGGTCAAGAATCTCAAGATTGTGGACGTCAACAATATGATTCCCGTTATCAGTAACCACACCACTCCGATATGCTGGATCTCCACCGAGCTTGACTAATTCTCGTGCAACGTAACTTCGTGACATTGGTATCACCTCCACTGGCAGAGGAAATTTTCCTAATAAAGGCACGAACTTGCTCTCATCTGCGATGCAAATAAATTCGCTCGAGGCTGCGGCAATTATTTTCTCTCGGGTAAGAGCGGCGCCACCACCTTTAATAAGCTGGAGGTTCTCATTAACCTCATCCGCCCCATCGATATAAACGCGCAACGTTCCTGCGCTATTGAGGTCCGTTATTGATATGCCGTGCGATTTTAATCTTTTTGCCGACTCCTCAGAACTTGCCACAGCGGCAGAAATACTATTTTTTATCTGCGCAATTTGATCTATAAACAAATTTGCAGTACTGCCTGTACCGATCCCAATGACGATTTCCTCACCCCAGTGATTAATGAGATCTTGTACATATTCAAAAGCGGCTTGCGCTGCGGCCACCTTTTGCTCTTGCTGATCCATGATTTGACCCTCCGACGAACTATCAACTCTCTCTCAAATGATCCTTTAATGTCCTGCCAAAAGCCTGACCCATTCGCACATCCTTATCCAACATAAGCTGGTTATCTAATTCAACCAAACCGGGAGGAAACAAAAGGATCACAGTTGAGCCCAAGCGAAACCGCCCCATTTCTGCGCCGGCCTTTAAAAAAATATCTGGCTGGTGGCAACTATAATCTTTTACTACTAATTTACGTCGCCAAGACGAACGACTGCGTCCCGACCATACGGTATCGATCCCAGCCACAACCATCGCACCAACAAGCACTATCGCCATTAGACCGACCTCCGTCTCAAAAAGACAGATCAATCTCTCATTGCGGGCATACAAATTTTGTACAGCGTTGGCGGTTACTTGATTAACAGAAAAAAGATTACCGGGAATATAAGCGGTTCTAATTAAGCGACCCGCTAGAGGCATATGGACTCGGTGATAATCTTTGGGAGACAGATAAATCGTTGCAAAGACCCCTGATTTAAAACTCGCCGATAATCCGGCGTCACCACCGAGAAGAGAGGAGACCTCATACGAGCGGCCTTTCGCCTGCACTAGCCGAGTCTGATCTATGTTGCCAAATTGACTCAACGATCCGTCTGCAGGACAAAGAACTGCTCCATGACCGTTATCAAAAGGCCGCGCACTAGGTTTAAGAGCCCGAGTAAAAAAATCATTGAATGTTGAAAAAGAATCAAGAGTTTTTAGGGACTCCTCCATGTCAACACTATACCGTTGAACGAACCAACGAATAAAAGGCTTTGCAAATAATTTACTGTCAGCGATGAACCCAATACCGCGAGATAACAACTGCTGCGGCACTAGGTATTGAAATGAAAGGAAAAGGAAATCTCGTAATCGTTTCCAGCTGGTTAACATACTTTTCTCTCTAAAGCCTGAAAGGTTAATCCATTTTTTTATTTAATCGAGGTGATCAAAGTCGTAGTCCTAATGCGCTTCATTTCTTATCGAATCCAATATCTCGAAATAACTCGACAACCGTTTAGGGTCGACCTCGCCTGACTCTGCTGCCGCTTTAAGCGCACAGCCTACCTCGCCGTCATGCCCACAATCACGATACTTACAAGAACCGGCGAGCGATCGAAGCTCTCTGAAACCGTCAAAGAGCTCACTTTCGGTCACATGCCCAAGTCCAAACTCGCGAATACCTGGGGAATCAATGATATTAAACGTAGGAAAATGATAGAGTCGCGATGTCGTTGTTGTGTGTATGCCTTGTTCATGTGCTTCTGAGAGTAGCCCCGTCGCTGCTAATTGTTTTTCACTTAGATTGTTGATTAGGGATGATTTTCCCACACCAGACTGACCGACTAGGACTGCGTTAGTTCCACTTAAAAGGTCCCGCAAGCTCTCAATGCCTTTTTTCTCTATTGCCGAGACCTCTTCCACCGGGTAACCCAAATTGCGGTACACCGCAAGGAGGTCGGTTGCTGCAGCTCTTCTATCTCTCTTTTCAAGCAAGTCAGATTTGTTAAACACAATCACTGCATCAAGTCCGATAGTCTCAATCGCAACTAGGTATCGATCAATGAGACTGACGTGCGGTACTGGAATAGGCGCGATGACAACGAGAACGATATCTACATTTGCTGCAATGGGCTTCACTTCGCCACCGAAAACCGGTCGCCGAAACTCACTCTTTCGAGTGCCCTGAGCAATGATTATTCCGTTGTGCCCATCTCCAGGCTCCCAGACCACCCTGTCACCGGTCACCAGCGGCGGTAAATTACTTCGTTGATAGCAACGAACTACCTGTCCTGCTGTTTCTGAATCGGTTGATTCAACGTCTATTTGTTGCCCAAAATGACTAATAACCAATCCGTTAAGTTTCGATTCGGGAACGAGGCTGTGATCTGAGCCAGTCAAATCCCGTCGCTGATTCTTCGCAATTCGCTCACGCTGTTGGTTGCTTAGTTTTCGCTTGCTCATTTAGTAAACCCGTGGGAAACAACAATGACTTCATTGATAATTATTGCATATTCTGAGATCAAGAGCCCTGTTACAATATCCTCTTGTACATTTGATAAAAAAACAGAGATTCGAGGCGCACCATGATGAAACCTGAGTTAAACCTTATTTGGATTGACTTGGAGATGACTGGGCTCGACCCC
>PAEL01000068.1 GCA_002700775.1 Gammaproteobacteria bacterium
AAAAGCAAAAGGTAGGAAGCCAATAAATTATTTGAGTGAAGAAATGATAGAAGAAGCAATGCTAAAAGAAGGCTACACAATTTCAGATAAACAAAGAACTAAAAGCAAACAAGCACTAAGAACGAATACATACAGACTATTGCGTAAAGCAGAAGCAAACATCAAAGCAATATTAGAGAAGGGTATGTTTGGAGTTAAGCATTAAGGTTACAATGTTTGTAACTCAGCATCTGCTAAAGTGTTGATATTACAAGGGTTTTGAGAAGTTATAAAAGTAAGAAAAATAGGCAAGAGTTACAAAGTAGTTACAAACTACAGAATGCCCCTTGTAAATCATTGTTCTTACAAGGTTTTTTATAACACTACTGTTGAGTGGGAGTAGTAACACGATTTTATAATATTGATTTATAAGGAACCGACACTTACAAACTAGCTGCAGTCACTTGTAGTCTTTAACATTTGAGCCAGCCCTTTATTTTTCTTCGTAATGGTAAATACCCTCTAATGATTTAATGCCTTCGATTAAAGTATTACTGTTCCATATTTCTTTGATATAGAATGCGTTCTCCCGAAATAAGAAACTGTTAATACCAGCTAAAAGAGAAATATGATGAGGCTCAAATGGATTTTGGTTATTTTGTGCCTACTCGCTCTCAGTCCAAGTTTAGTCGGACTAGTCTTCAGCCTAATTGTGAATCCCATTGTCTCAGCAGAGCTTCGGAATAACCCGAATGGCGAGGAAGCTCGGGAAGCTATGTTGCTCACCTTCGAAGATCGAACGTTGCCGGTGAACTATCTCAAAGAGGGGAATAAAGTCTATATAGGCGTGGATGGCAGATGGTGGCGTGCTTTTGCTGGCAAAGGCATTCCCGTTTCGATGCTAATTATTGGCGAGACTTACAAAGGCTTCGGTGAGCTCGCCCCAGATGATCCCATTTATATCAAGAACGTCTTCTCAAGGTTGAGACCTACAACGCCCGATTGGTTGCCATCTTGGCTGCATGCACAACTTGTTGTGATTAATCTCGATTCTACTTAGGAAAAGAATGGAAAATGCAAGGTTGATTGCAACCTTTACACACTTACTACACACTAGTAAAACACACCTCGGAAACCCTCGTTTTACTTGGATTTCTAGTCATGTCGACTATTGAGTGGGAATAAAGTTAATAAAATTAATAATTTAAGTTATCACTCATGAAAAAAGGTATAACAATTCATAAAATAAAACTTTTATTTTGCTTTTTCGCAATCATCTTTATCTATTTCTTTAAACCAGTATATGATTGGATGGGTCACATGGGCCAAGTCCCATTATCTCCTTTCGGTTGGTCAAATGTCCCATCTAACGCACCAGTAACGGAACAGTTATACAACTCTCATTACCGTGACGCCGCTAACCAGATTTTATCAGCCATGGAAAAATATCGTTCTTCCCTTGGAGCAGCTTCCTATTCAGTTGCTGTCGGAGTAGATGGAGAATTAGTTTGGTCGGGTGCGGTTGGATGGTCCAACGTAAAAAACAATATTAAAGCAACTCCCCAGACAATTTACAGAATAGGAAGCACATCAAAATCTATAACTGGTTTAGCACTTGCTCGTCTTGTTGAAGATGGGCTTATTGATCTCGATGAGACCCTTGATGCTTATTTAGAGATCTTGCCGAATGAACAGTGGGGTAAAATTACACCGCGAATGTTGGCATCACATATGTCGGGTCTTTCGCATTATGGACAACAAGGGGTCGAAAAAGACTATTGGGGTTTATATCAAGCCAGCACCCTTTCAAAACATTATGATGATATGTTTGAGGCTTTAGAAGTTTTTGATGGAACAAGTTTAAGAAATGCACCTGGCGAAGAGTTTCACTACTCTTCTCAAGGGACCGTATTACTAGGAGCAGTCATCAGTGCAGTAATAGACAAGTCCTATTTTCAAGTAGTTCAAGATGAAGTGCTAACCCCAAATTTCATGACTTCAACTATTGTTTCACCCACTAAAAGTGATGGATCAAATAACATTGCTACATCCTATTTAAATAGAAATAAAGATGGCATACGTCAAGTAAAAGAATGGCGTCCCGTCGACTTATCTCATAGATTGCCAGGCGGGGGGTTTGCTTCAACATCATCAGATATGGTGCTTATGGGGATATCAACCATGAATAGCAGTTATATAGATAGTGAAACAATGAAAGATTTTTGGACACCACAATCTCTCAATAACGGTGAAGTTAATATACAAAACTATGCTTTAGGTTGGAGATACAGTGAGTTGGAACTTGAAGGTCTAGGTAAGGTAAAGAGTGCCCATCATGGTGGTGTTTCAAGAGGAGCACAAAGCTGGTTATTGGTGTTTCCAGATCTTGAAATCGTAATCAGTATTAATGCTAAT
Organism: Gammaproteobacteria bacterium; assembly: GCA_002700775.1. Taxonomy (GTDB): domain Bacteria; phylum Pseudomonadota; class Gammaproteobacteria; order Pseudomonadales; family Pseudohongiellaceae; genus UBA9145. The sequence goes on from PAEL01000068.1 coordinate 2,395, forward strand.
ATTAGAACGGATTCATTTGGTGACTTTGGACTTCTTTATCAAGATGTATTGAGAGCTATTTACAAAAATAGAAAAACAGGTGATGAATAAAAAATTGATACAAAGTAGATACAAACTTTTTTGGAACCCTTCTAAATAAAGGGTTTCAGAGTGATAGACCTATTGAGTGGGAATGAAGGCAGCGATGAGTGAATCAATTTTTAGAAAAGACGGTACAGCTCAGGGAGTAGCCAAGCAACGTTTGATAGAAAGTATAGCTAAACCTGAGGAACGCATCATAAACGATCCTTACGCCGATAGGTTCGTATTAGGCGCCAGCTTTATAAAACTTATGGGGCATAAGCTCAACGTCTGGTTGGCTGAAAACCTTGTACCCGGTTTTCACGAACATCTAATTTCGCGTACGCGCTTCATCGATGATCTAATTAAAAAAAGTGCTGCCAGTGGGGTTGAGCAATATGTTATTTTGGGAGCGGGATATGACTCCCGAGCTCATCGGCTTGAACTTCCGTCTTCATTAAGAATTTTTGAAGTGGATCAGCCTGAAGTTCAGGCTAGAAAGCGCTCTAAACTTCCCAAAGAACTACCCAATTTAGAAAATATCACTTATGTGGCTGTTGATTTCAGTCACCAGTCGTTAACCGAACAACTTATGGATGCAGGTTTTGATCAAAGCAAGTCCACCGTCTTTACCCTCGAGGGCGTCTCGCAGTACATCACTAAAGAGGCTTTCGATTCAATGATCAAAGAAATGGCTGCGCTTACTCAAAAAGCTAATTCAATTTTTTTTGTATCTTATGCGAGCGAACTTCTCAATAAAAACCCTGAGGCTTGCTTTGGGAAGGGTTATCCAAACGCTGAAAAACGGGCTAAATTAATAACATATGGATCGGCGAAAGTAGGTGAACCTTGGATATCATTCTACGGTGCCGAAGAAATAGAAAGCGTTCTTTCGCAAAATGGGTATTCAATAAAAGAAAACGTAACTTTAAAGGATCTTAACTCTCGGTACTTTGCCCCTGTTGGAAGAACCCTTTCTGAAAATCAATTACTTCAACTCGAACATTTTTTGGTAGCGAAATCTCAGAATTGATTTAGCGTCTCGCCACACAGTGTTTAGTTAGAATACGGTAAGTTATTGATGGAGCAGTGACATGGGCTGTAAGCCTCATATTACTGACTTTTACCACTCGTAAACTACTTGAAAACACCCACCGGGGTCGCTTGATGAGAATTATTCCTTGCTTGCAACCCAATCTTTGTCACGGACGTCCCAGTCACGCGCAAGATAGATAAATGGAGTATCTATTAAGGCGATGATTACTTTGAAAAAGTACTTGGCTAAAGCCAATTGCATTGCTGTCGCAAAATCAACTACGCCCAACCAAACAACAACGCCATAAATTATTGTGTCTATGGCTTGAGATAGCATCGTTGATCCATTATTGCGTAGCCATAAATGTCTTCCTCGAGTTTTCTTCTTGATGAGATGGAAAACCCATACATCAAATCGTTGGCTAATCAGGTAGGCAAGAAGTGAACCGAACACGAACCGTGGTGTAAAATTAAACAGCGTTGCAGTAGCGGCATGCATGCGTTGTGCAAGTTCTGCAGTCTCTAGATCGCTAGCAGGCAAATACATCAAGCTGATACTAATCATCACAATAATGATGATGCTCACTGTAAAGCCAATCATTACTGCGCGAGTTGCTTCTGCTTTCCCGTAACGCTCACTCAACAAATCTGTAGCGAAATAAATACTAGAATAGAGGATTACACCCATGCTGGTTTGTAGTCCGAAGATTTCGGTAAGCTTGGGGCCTTGCAGGTTCGCCAGTAGTAAACTAATTACTATAGTAGCGTATAGACCTTGTCTGCCAAAAAAGCGAAACAGAATAATGGCAAAACTTAAATCGACTGCAATAGTTGTAAACCACAAGAGCTCCTGATTAAGTTGAAACCACTGAGAAAGTGTTGTCATTAGCATAGGAAGCCAGCTGCGTTAGTTTTGGATATTGTGCCTAGATGAATCGGCAAAAATACAGCACACATTACCAACTGTGCAATTTTTACTCAGATTTACTGGGTGAGCTGTTGGAATAATTCTAGAGAGCCACCCATAATTGAGGGCTCGTTATAGCTTTGATACAAAGCTAAAAGCATTAGAACGCACTGAATACGATCACGCTGACACATTTTGTAATACTTTGACACTAAAGTTATGGCAGGTTTAAGCAGTCATATAGGGCGCGGGTCAGAGTAACTGTTCCCTGTTCGCATGCATCGAATCCTAAAATGGCAGTCTCTTGGGAGACGGAATCATGAATACCCTATTTTCTAATCGTCGGCTGGCTTTAGCTGCCTGTCTCATTACTGCGCTGCTGCTAAGCGTAAATAGCGCCAAAGCTCAGGATCTTTCGAATGCGCAAGATTCTACAGTGACCTATCCTGCCGAGTACTTTGCCCAATTCAATCCTTACTCCGTCAACGACATGTTGCAACGAATTCCGGGTATATCGCTCGCCCGCAGCGGTAGCCGCAGTGAAAGCAGAGGCGGTGGCAGAGGCCTGGGTGCAGGCGGAGAGCAAGTGTTGATCAATGGTCGGCGTATAGCAGGTAAAAGCAATGAAGGCGATTCACAGCTTTCACGCATTCCCGCATCGGAGGTGCAATACATTGAGATTATTCGAGGCACGTCAGGAGACTTAGATGTGCGAGGAGGAGCCCAGATTATCAATGTTGTCTTGGATGATGCGCTCTCAAGCGTGAGTTTTGCTTATGAAGTGAACACCGATCGAGCTTTGGACGGGTCATTAATACCGGGCGGTAAGATCTCGGCGACAGGACAGTACGGCGCGTTGAATTATTTCCTTAGCGCAGAGCGGGAGCCGCGTTATGACTATCGCGACGGTTTTGAAAGAGCATTCGGTATTGATGAGGGTCTCGTCGAGACAGTAAACCGTGATGAAACTACAGACAGCTGGCCAATTTCAGTAACAGCAAATTTTGGTTATGAACTATCGCCTGCAGATACTGCAAATCTCAACTTTTCTTGGTCCGGAAATGATGTCGAGTACGATACTGACCGTATTATTACTCGATATCAATCCAACACGGTTGCCAGTAGAATTTTCGAACGGGATTCTCAGCCAGGCGATCAGAGCGGTTTCGAGGTTGGTGGCGATTACATGCATATTTTTGGCAATAAAAGCAGGTGGAAAACCATTATCGTTGTTAATGAAAAAGAGAACGAGTTCGCACGCAGTCGTTTCAAAGTTGACCCCGCCGCATCTACCGAAACAAAAGACCTGTACTTGTTCAACTATGAAAAGTACCAGGAACGCATAATTCGATCGTCATATGTTCTTGATCTGTCGCAAGATCAATCTATTGAGACGGGTGTAGAGAGATCGCAAACAATTGTTGATACGTCTCTACGACTTGGATTGCTTAACGTAGTCGATGGCGGCTATGAGTTTGGCGGCCTCACGCCAGTAGCTAATTCTATAGGGTCGGTAGAAGAGATGAGGCTGGAGTATTTTACAATCCACAATTGGTCAATGAATGAGAGGATGACGCTAGAGACCACGCTGCTTCTCGAGGACAGTTCAATATCTCAGAGTGGTACGTTGGCAAATACGCGCGACTTTTCATTCTTCCGTCCAAAGGTAGACTATCGGTTTGATATCACACCAACCGTTCAATTTAGAGGAATTATTCAGAAGATAGTCAACCAGCTCAGTTTTCGTGACTTCACGGCGGGAGTAGACTCTCGGGACGATGAACAGAATTCGTTCGAAGGGAATTCGGATATTCGACAAATGCAATGGTGGAACTATGAAGCAAATCTGGAATATCGGCTTCCTCAGGATGCGGGAGTAATTAATACGCAGCTGTATTATCAAACCGTGAGAGACGTTATAGATAATGTCGATGTTTCTCGAAATGGAGAAATTCTCTCAGCTCGAGGCAATACTGGAGACGGAAGGCGCTATGGACTTAACTTGAGTAACAGTTTGCGTTTGGGATTCCTCGATCAGCCCAATATGCTTGTAACCGCCGGACTCAGCTTGGAAGAGGCAACCCATAGAGATTCAATCCTAGGCAGAGATCGGGAGCGCTCAATGGGCGCAGGCAATTTTGGAGGAAGCAGATACTCAATTGGAATCCGTCATGATATTCCCAGACTAAACAATACAAACTGGGGTTTTAATGCAAACAAAAGGTTTTTAAACGACTTCATGAACTGGGATATTGATAAGACCGAGTATTACCCTCCTGATTGGTCCTGGTTTGCCTGGGCGGAAACACAGGCTTGGGGTGGGCTTGTGTACAGGTTTGAGGCAAGAGACTCTGGTGAACGGTGTAGGTTACGTACGCGCTATGCTGGTGGCACGACCATTACGGGTTATGTGGACGAGGTAGAAGACTCGTGTTCAGTTAATGGCCCTGTCTACGCGATTAAAATCCGCGGCACGTTCTAAACTATACGGTCAAATAATGTCCAAACGCGAAGTTAAAATAGCTGCCGTGGAATGGGCTATAAGTGCTTTGCTAGCGGTTGATACAGTAGATAAAGAAGAACGAAAAGAACAGGGGAGCGCGAAGCTAAGAGAGGTTCCTCAATCGTCTTTTTTGGATGGTTTTTTTACGATCTAGGTTGCACCGCGTGCAGCCAGTGAGTGTGTAAGCTATTGAAAAGAAATAGAAACGTAGAGGCAATAAAAGCGTGCAATATAGAACTGGGTTACATATTAGTTATAAAAGCACTATTAGGTGTGATTCAATTATTGATATTTATATGTATTTGAGTTGGGTTACTATTAAGTGGGAATGACGTTCGCTTACAATTATTTTGAACCACCGAGTACCAACGATTCATTTTTAACTAAAGTAATAAATCTATGAAGAATATATTTCCAACCGAAGGTGCATCTGTAATCGTTTCTGATGACATGTGTGATATGAATGGGCATATGAATGTAAGATTCTATCAAACTATTCCTATGGATTATGATGACAATTTTTATAACAGTCTTGTTGGTAAAGATTATATTGACACGGGTTTTTCGTTTTTTACAGCTGAACAAAATATCAGATATCTAAAAGAATGTTTAAAAGGTGAAAAATTAACTCCCAGATTTAGAATGCTTAACGCAAATAAAAAGCTATACCACTTTGTATGTGCAATTTGTAAAGAGTCGAACGAAGTGGCAGCTCTGATTGAAACTGTGGAAATCCATATAGATATGTCTGTACGAAAATCTGCGGAAATGTCAGATGCAATTTTTGAGACTTTGGTTAGGATGCAAGAGGAACACAAATCATTTGGCGCTTATCCTTTTGAAACAAGGTTGCAAATTAAATAAATTTATAAGGGTAAAGTGACCATATAGTTTTGTCTCAGATTTATTTAATCCCTGAGTATCGTGACTATCCCGCCATTTCCGAGTGGATCTGGTAAAAAAAATGTACCGAGTGAAAATTAGCCAACTTTTTACTTTAAAATCTGATACAGTGCCCTTCGTTTTGCTTAGAACATGGCTCGTTACCAAAATGAAGTTTTCGTTACCAAACATTGTCTCGATCATTTGCTTCTCTTTCACCCCTTTAATTCTTGCTCAGCAGACGGCGGAGAGCTTTTCTGCAAAAGACAATTTGTCGGGCGAAGCAGCTCGCGTGGTGAACCCTGGCGCCTCGGATTCTACTGTGATCTACGAAGCCGAATTTTTTGATCAGTACAACCCTATTACCGCGAGTGACATGCTTGATCGTATCCCAGGAATCGACGTTTCTGGGCGTAATCGAGGTGGCGGCGGCCGAGGTCTTGGCACTGGCGGTAACCTCCTGATTGATGGTCAGCGCGTTGCGGGTAAGGACAACTCTGCACGTGATCAGCTCGACCGCATCACTGCTGCCGAAGTGGAACGCATAGAGATCATTCGTGACACCTCTGGCGAGCTAAATGTGCGGGGCTCCGGCGAGGTAATAAACATTATTTTGATTGAAGTGCCCTCCCGCTCAAGCACTCAGGTGGAGTTGTTGCAGCGATTAAACCATGACAACACTTATGAGATCGGTGGCAGTGTGGGCTGGTCAACACAGATTGGAAATTTCCAAGGACTGCTCAATTTGGAAGCCCAACCTAACTATGAGAATCGTGACAATCGCGAGGCTCGAATTACACCGGAGGGCGAGCTGTTAGGCACCTTGCTCGAAGAAAATATTCGCGATCAGGATAAACAAAATATCAGCGCGAACATGAGCTATGGAAACGGGGCCCACCGCATGCAGTTGAACGCATTGTTCAGCGTGGGTGATTTTCCCCGGTCTGTGCGCCGTGACTTTGTAGATTTCATTGATAATGTGGCGGTGGATAGCATTCAACAAGAACGGATAGATAATGAAGAGAACAACTGGGAGCTAGGCGGCGACTATGAATACAGCTTTGCCAACGGGTCTCGGCTTGCGGTCCTCTTCGTCACCAACGATGAAATTCGAAACTCAGTGCGAGAGAGATTCCTGGCCGATCCTGCGAGCGACCCGCTAACCAAAAACTTGTACATAGATTCTCAACGCGAGACCAAAGAGTTCATTGTCCAGACTAACTACAATTTTTCTGTAACAAAGAGTCAATCGCTTCGGGTAGGTTTTGAGCGCGCGGTCAATGAATTGCGCTCTGCACTTTTTATAGCTAGCCCATTTGGAACCGAACCTGCTTCAGAGGAATTTGGTGGCTTGCCCCTGATATCCTCCATTTCTAATCCAGGAACGCAAGTAGAGGAGGAGCGTTATGAAGGTTTCGCTTTTCACAATTGGACAATCAATGATAAGAGTGCGCTAGAAACCAGCATCGTTTATGAAACTTCGGAGATTTTTCAAACAGGGGAGGTCAGCAAGAAGAGAGACTTCCAGTTCTGGCGCCCCTCTATAGATTATCGATACAACTTCGCTGACAACTTTCGCTTTCGCGGCACGGTAAATCGCAATGTTTCCCAGCTAAGTTTTTCCGCCTTTGCGGCTACCGCTAACGACGACGATAGAGACATTAATGGATTCGCAGGTAACCCGGAGCTGGAGCCGGAAACAAGCTGGTCCTTTAACGGCGAACTCGAATACAGACTGCCTAACGACGCCGGCGTTTTAGCAACCAGTTTGTTCTACTCTGATATAGATAACAAAATTGGAAAGATTATTGCTACAGTTGACCCAGATCAACCGCAATCGGCAACTGGAAATGTAGGCCCGTCAACGCAAATGGGATGGTTCGCTCGGGCCAGTATTCGCTTAAATGAATTCAACTTACCCAATGCTATTTTTTCAGGCCGAGTGGGACTGTTTGACTCGGAGATCCTGAATCCGTTTGTCAACGAAAAAGTCCGCACCGGTGGGCGTGGGTTTGGTAATCTTGGTTTTCGTCAGGACATCACATCAATGAACTTGAGTTATGGCATTGACTACGAGCATTCTTTTTGGGGCGGTTACTATGATATAGATATAGTTACTCGCACTCGTGATGATCGCCGCCGTTCACTGGATCTTTTTGTGCAGAAAATTTGGTTTGGTGACTGGGTATTTCGCCTGGAGTCAGACAACACTCTTGGTGCCTCTCGGTGCCGTTACCGTGAGCGCTACGAGGGTACCACGATAGAAGGCAATGTTGAGTTGATACAGGATTCGTGCAGTAGTCGCTATCGTCGACTTATCTTGAGTATTCAGACCACCTTCTAACGTCAGCCATTTTTGCGGTAGATCTCCCCGGAAAACTCTCTTCGTGCTAAACTTTCCGATCTGTTAAAATCACACAATATTTTGTAGGCTGAGCAAGTAGCCTGACTGGAAAAAGAGAATAGTAAAGAATTAATATGAGCGAAAAAATTGACCCTTCAGTCACCGCAAGAATTGAAGGCAACGAGCCGCGGTGCAGCAACGCAGGCTGCTGCCCTCCGAAAACGCCGATTACAAGAGTTGCTCCGAAGGTTGGACGCAATGACCCCTGCATATGCGGTAATGGTCGCAAGTTTAAAAAATGCTGCGGCAGGAATCTATAGCATATCTCTGAGCTCTGTGCTGAAAGGGCGCCATTTTGCTTCTCGAGCGGAAAGCATTAAGCCACTCTGTAGATAATTTTCCTTCTCAGTTGGGACGTCAGGGCTAGGATTCAAATACTGCAAGATTCATCTGTCCATCCAACCCCGAGCTGCGATTGCCAGAAATAGCCTGATACTCGGAAGATTGTGCCATTTTTAATAAAGCTCTTGAGTTTGGATAGCGCACTAAGGCAATCGCATCCCATTCTGTCCCGCCAATAAATGTCATGCGACACTCGCCACGGAAAATTACTTCAGCACCAATGCTTTCCAGAATTTCCCCAACGTCCCTACTGTACTGCGCGTAGTCCGCCGCACCAGCTCCGTCACGGCTAAATTTGGTCAGATTTACCATTGTCACGGGCCGGTCTGGCAGTTGAGCAAAGGCCTGGGACTGTTCCGACGTAGGGCCCATGGCGTTAATCTCTATGGTTTGTGCTCTCGCACCCTGACTGAACAGCCCAGCGAATGCTGCAAACCCAGCCGCTGCTCCAGCATCGGTGACAAACCCACGTCGGCTACTACTAATATTTTTTGCTTTGGCGTTCTTCATGCTTCTCCCCTTGAGTATTGCTTTCTATGTTGTTTCTCCACAAAGAATTGTCGGACAAGTTATTCATTCCAGATAGGATGCCTAATCAAGGAAGTTATCTCTACTATATCTGTCGCTATGTTTACTTAGTAGTTGGCGCTACGGTATCGAAATGCATGAACTTGCCGCCCTCGGCCTGCGTCAAGCGAGTAACTAGCACGTGTCCTAATCCCGTGGAAGGAGTCAGCACGCCAGCCCGATGAGAGGACTCACTATGGTCGTCGAGGGCTAGGCAGAGGCCCAGCTCGGCTAGCATTTTGGAGGTTGCGCCATAGCCAGG
>PAEL01000069.1 GCA_002700775.1 Gammaproteobacteria bacterium
TTTACCAAAACCACTTTTAAAAGTTGGTAAATATACATTAATAGAACATCAATTAATTAAGTTACGTGCTGCTGGAGTCAATAAGGTTGTAATTAATCACTGTTACCTTGGCCACATGATAGAGGCGCATTTAGGGAATGGATCACGCCTTGGTATTGAAATTGATTATTCACCTGAGGGTGAGCGACTAGAAACTGGTGGCGGGATAATAAAAGCCCTTGGTAAATTTAAAGGCGAAAGTTTTATTGTTGTAAATGCTGATGTGTGGACAAATTTTGATTTCAGACTTCTTCCAAAAATTGAACCAAAAACTGATTTGGCCCATCTAGTTTTAATAAGTCATGCGCCACACAACCCGTCTGGTGATTTTTACCTTTCTTCGACAGGGCGGATACAAGAGATTGCTACGGATGAAATAACTAAATTTACTTTTGCGGGTGTAAGCGTTATGCATCCAAAATTATTTGCTGATTTAGAGGCCGATCCCCAGCCACTTCGTCCTATATTATCTTCGGCTATTGAGTGTGGTTTAGTGGGTGGGCAAATACACCGTGGCACATGGCTTGACGTTGGCACGCCGGAGAGACTTGAAAAATTGAGGCTGTTGCTGGAGGAAACGCATGGCGACGAATAACGTTATTGATTTATTTTGTTTTGTGAAACACCGACCATATAAAAAAGCGCTTCTTGAGAGATTGTCTGGTGGGTGTTTAGAAATTCCCTCGGGTGGGAGCACTGAGCTTATACTGACTGATACGCTTTTTTTTATGCTTGGTAAACTAGCAAAGCTTGATGGGAGGGTATCTAAGCGAGAAATAATGTTTGCTGAGCAGGCGATTGCTAAACTTGGTCTCTATGCTAGTTTGAATGACAGTGGAAACTCAAGGAGACGTGCAATAACGAGTTTCGAAAGAGGGAAAGTCTTTTCAGGGGAGAGTTTTGATTTTGTTGATCAGCTTGCTTTTCGTGTTGGTAAAGGTAGTGATTTGAGTTGGCAAATTCTTAGATTGTTGTGCGAAGCGGCCTTACTAAAAAAGACATCCAACGAGTTCTCGAGATCTAAAGCCCGTAGAGAAGTTATTCTTAATTGGAGTTTGCGATTAAAGGATCGGGTTTTCCTGCGTAGAGTGGCAGAAAAACTTGGATTTAATAAAGCGCAGTTTATTGCGTGTTGTGACGAGATGCACCGGGAGACTTATTTTGGATTGTCCGTTTCGAGAGAGGTGGCTTTCGATGCGTACAGTATACTCGAAATTGAGCCAGGCGCGGAGCAGGAGGTAATTCGAAAGGCATATCTTAAGCAGATGGCAAAAAACCATCCGGATAAGCTGGTTGCACAAGACCCAAATGAGGAAGTTATATTACGCGCGAAAGATCACGTGAATAATGTCAGGAATGCCTATGAAATCCTTTGTGATCGCCGTCGCGCTCGGACATAGCGTTTAATAAATTAAGGGCAGAGACTTCTGAGTGACGAGGCGTTAAAATACGCGCTTCTTTATCAATAAAAGATTGGAAGAGTCTTATGGAAAACTTTCTAATTGCACCCTCTATACTCGCCGCAGATTTTGCTCGATTAGGAGAGGAGGTAGATAGAGTTATTGAGGCTGGTGCCGATGTTGTTCATTTTGATGTGATGGATAATCATTACGTACCTAATTTATCTTTTGGCCCTATGGTCTGTTCGGCTCTGCGAAATCATGGCATTGAGGTCCCGATCGATGTGCATTTAATGGTGAAGCCAGTGGATCGAATGATTGAAAGTTTCGCGAAAGCTGGCGCTAGCTACATTAGTTTTCACCCTGAGGCCAGTGAACACGTTGATAGATCCCTTCAGTTAATCCGGGATCTGGGCTGTAAGGCAGGCTTAGCTTTAAATCCTGGCACCTCACTCGACTGTCTTGAGTATGTTATGGATAAGGTAGATTTGATCCTTTTGATGTCGGTCAATCCGGGTTTTGGTGGACAGAAGTTTATATCCTCAACCTTAAAGAAGCTTTCGAAAGTACGTGCCTTGATTGAAGAGAGCGGGCAAGTTATTCGGTTAGAAGTAGATGGTGGTGTGGGCATCAAAAATATAAGAGAGATAGCTAATGCTGGCGCTGATATGTTTGTTGCAGGTTCTGCGATTTTCGGGGCTGACGATTATAGTGCTGTAATTGAGGCAATGCACTCTGAGCTTGGCGCTGCGCCAAGTCGCCATCATTAGTTTCGGGAAAAGCTATGCAAGATTCTGATTTTGAAGCGTTTGGAAATGCCGGATACAACAGAGTGCCTGTGGTTCGAGAGGTTTTAGCGGACACTGAGACTCCCTTAAGTATTTATTTAAAACTTGCAAATACCACACATAGTTATTTATTCGAGTCCATTCAGGGAGGGGAAAAATGGGGGAGATTTTCTATAATAGGCCTGCAGTCGAATGTGGTCCTAAGAGTTGTCGAGCGAAAAATTACTGTTGAAAAAGACGGAGTTATAACTGAGTCGCTCGAGGCTGACGATCCATTCCCTTTTATCGAAAAATTTAAAGATCGGTACCGGGTCGCAGAGCTGCCAAAAGGAACGTCTTTTGGCGGAGGGCTCGTAGGTTATTTTGGTTACGATACCGTTCGCTATGCTGAACCTATTATTGGTAAGTCTCCAAGGAAAGATGATCTTTCCACACCAGATATTTTGCTGATGGTGTCTGAGGAGGTGGTTGTTTTCGATAACTTAAGGGGAACAATTTCTTTTGTCATAAACGCAGACCCAAATGATGAGGGCGCGTTTAAGAAAGCGCAAAGTCGAATAGATTCTTTACAAAACGAACTTAAATCTCCGTTGCACCTACCGGGTTTTGATTCAAGTCTTACGAAAAGCGCAGTGAATTTTTCCCACCATTTCACAAAAGAAAAATTTGAAACTTCGGTCAACATAATTAAAGATTTCATTGACGCAGGGGACGTGATGCAGGTTGTGATTTCTCAGCGGATGTCTGCGGCTTTCGATGGTGATCCTCTTAACGTATACAGGGCGCTTCGTTACTTAAATCCCTCTCCTTATATGGTTTATTTTGACCTAGGTGATCATCATGTAGTGAGCGCTTCTCCTGAAATTCTAGCAAGAGTGGAGGACAAGAAAATTACCGTCAGGCCTCTGGCGGGGACACGAAAACGTGGTGCTACCGAGGAGGAGGATCAGGCTCTTGAGCAAGAATTGTTGAATGATTCTAAAGAATTAGCAGAGCATCTAATGCTTATTGATCTGAGTCGCAACGATTCGGGCCGTGTATCCAAGATAGGCTCGGTGAAAGTTCCTCGACAGATGTTTGTTGAAAGATACTCGCATGTTATGCATATCGCGTCTATCGTAGAGAGCGAGCTGAGTGAGGATAGGTCAGCATTGGATGTTTTGCGCTCAACCCTGCCTGTTGGTACTTTGAGCGGTGCACCAAAAGTGCGGGCAATGGAAATCATTGATCAGCTTGAGCCAGAGAAGCGAGGAGTATACGGTGGGGCGATGGGGTACCTCGGCTGGAATGGAAATATGGATATGGCTATCGCTATTCGTACTGCTCTTATCAAAGATGGGAGGCTCAATGTTCAGGCTGGTGCGGGGATAGTCGCCGACTCTGTTGCTAGTCTCGAGTGGGAAGAAACTCTCAGTAAGGCCCAGGCTATCGTGCGCGCAGTAGAGTTAGCTACCACGAAGTTTAAAATATAGTGCTATCTCGTATGCGGTCTAAATTTCCCTCATGCCTCTATAGGCGTCGAGGGCTCTTTTGCGTGTTTCTTTCAAGTCGACAATAGCACGTGGATACTGAATACCAAGTGTTATGCCGGCACGCAAGAGCTCAGCTTCCGGAGCATTGCTAGGATCATGCAGATGCTTAATGGGGACTGACGCGAGTTCTGGAACAAACTTCCTTATATATGAACCGTTTGAGTCAAACTTTTGTGACTGAGTCACTGGATTGAATATCCTAAAGTAAGGAGCCGCATCCGCACCGGTTCCGGCTACCCACTGCCAACTGCATGAATTACTTGCCAGGTCTGCGTCTACCAGGCAATCCCAAAACCAACGAGCCCCTTCGATCCAATGAACCATAAGATTTTTTGTTAAGAAAGACGCAACAATCATTCTGACTCTATTATGCATATATCCTGTTTGCCAAAGCTCTCTCATACCAGCATCGACAATCGGATATCCAGTTTTCCCCTGTTGCCAGACCTTGAGAGCTTGTTCATCGCTTCGCCATGGAAACTCTGTAAAGTCTCTTTTAAAATTCTGGTTCGTCATTTTTGGGAAGTAGTAGATTAGGGAGTAAGAGAATTCTCGCCATATTAACTCTCTAGTGAAATGTTCTGCCTCGAGGTTATCTATTTGTTCCGAATCTGCCGCTTTTTTTACTTGCCAAGCTACAAAGTTGGGAGAAATTTCACCAAATTTAAGATGTGGTGATAGTCGAGAGACGCTGGATCTATCTGGGATATCCCGACCCTCTTTGTAATTGTGTATGCCATGTTTGAGAAAATTTTTGAGCCTAGCGTGAGCGTGTGACTCTCCGGGGGTCCACTCGGATGCGATCGGCCTGGTCCAATTTTGGTCTGGTAACAGGTTAAGAGCCGATATTTTGTCGTCTTGCATAGGGCACTCGAGTAACTCACAGGTCGAAGGTATGTTTAGTGGCTCGCTAGGCGATCGCTGAACTGTTAAGCCATTTTTATAGAAAGGAGTAAAAACTTTGTAAGGTGTTCCATCTTTCTTCAGTGTGGTCCAGGGCTCCCAGAGAAGACAACCATTGTGGCTTTGAACTGATGATCCGAAATCGGTAAGGGTTTTTTTAATCCTCTTATCGCGAGCTATTTGCCATGGTTCATAGCAACGATTCCAATGCACGCTCTTTGCGCCAGTTTGTTTAAGAATCCGTGTTAAGATTTCCTCGGGATTACCTTGCTCGACCCAGAGGTTACCATCGAGACTGTTATTTAAAGACATCAGTGACTGATGAAGCCACCAGCGACTGGCGGCGCCAAAACGCCATTCTTTTGGGGTTTCATCATCAAGAATAAAAAGCGGAATCGTATCACCTTCTAAGATCGCTGCCGACAACGCTGGGTTGTCTTTAAGTCTCAAGTCTTGACGAAACCAACAGATGGTCTTAACTGCCATTAGGAAAGCCTTTTTATCGTTTTGTTACTTTTAGTTGCCCTGCTAAGATAACGCTTCCGAAGAATTTGTAGATTTGTGCCATAAGTAATTCGGCCTGTGTCCTGTTATCATCTCGTCTTGAACGTCTACAAAATTTATCACAATCGGAGCATTACGGAGGTTCTTACTTGTTGTTAATGATTGATAACTATGATTCTTTTACTTACAACATTGTCCAATACTTGTCTGAGTTGGGCGCCGATGTTTCAGTTTTAAGAAATGATGCTGTTAGCGTTACAGAAATAATTGATATGAACCCGCACGCTATCGTAATTTCACCAGGGCCATGCACGCCGAATGAAGCCGGAATATCGCTGGAAGTAGTTCGAGCTTTTGCAGGAAAAATCCCCATGCTAGGAATTTGTCTCGGTCATCAAAGTATTGGCCAAGCGTTCGGTGGAAACATTGTGAGGGCTAATAAAGTGATGCATGGCAAGTTATCTCAGATTTACCACAATGGAGAAGGAGTGTTCGCTGGGCTTGCGAATCCCTTTACTGCAACCAGATACCACTCCTTAGTTATCGACAAAGAATCTTGTCCAGATTGTCTAGAGATTTCTGCGTGGACCGAGAACGAGAACAAACAGATAGACGAGATTATGGGTGTGCGCCATAAAGAGAATATAGTCGAGGGTGTTCAGTTCCATCCCGAGTCAATCCTTAGCGAATATGGTTATGATCTATTGAAGAATTTTTTGAGCTCTGATTCTTAAACAATTGGAAATTCCGGTGCCAAATTATGGAAATAACTGAAGCAATTAAAAAAGTTATAGCATCGCAAAGCCTTAATGATGAGGAGATGCTATCAGTTATGCGAGGTGTCATGGGAGGCAGAACTACCGATGCACAAAATGCTGGCTTTCTTGTCGGAATGCAAATTAAAGGACCCAACGTGGTTGAAATTTCAGCGGCAGCTCGAGTAATGCGCGAACTCGCAGTGCCGGTTTCTGTCCAAGATCGATCAAATTTGCTGGATACTTGTGGAACCGGCGGTAGCAGTTCGAATACATTTAACATATCGACCGCTTCTGCACTTGTCGCAGCAGTCGCAGGAGCCCGGGTTGCAAAGCATGGTAATCGCGGTGCCAGCAGTAAAAGCGGAAGTGCTGACGTATTGGAGGCGGCAGGCGTCGCTTTGAGTCTCTCTGCGGAGAAAGTTGCCGAATGCGTTGACAGTATCGGTGTTGGATTTATGTTTGCTCCTGCGCATCACAGCGCTATGAAACATGTCATGACTGCACGCAAAGAGCTCGGTGTACGAACGATCTTTAATTTGCTCGGGCCACTAACCAATCCGGCGAGAGCCGTGAATCAAGTGATGGGTGTTTATGATCCTGCATTAATTGAGCCGCTAGTGGAAGTGCTAAGAGACCTTGGAGGCCGTAATATATTGGTTGTAGCTGCTGAGGATGGCCTAGATGAAATTAGTTATTCTTCGGCAACCCGTATCGGAGAGCTTCGAGACGGAAAAGTTTTTCAATACAAGGTCACTCCTGAGGATTTTGGAATTACTCGAAGAACGGATTATACCGAACTACAAGTCAGCAACCCTGAAGAAAGCCTTAACTTGTTGAAAAACGCTTTGACTTATTCCCATAAGGGAGCTGGCGATATCGTTGCGTTAAATGCGGGCGCCGCAATTTATGTGGCTAATTTGAGTTCAGATCTAACTGCTGGAGTTAATAAGGCCAAAGAAATTTTGGTTAGTGGTGCAGCGATCGAGAAGCTTACAGAACTCGTGAATTTCACAAAAATAGCTTCAGAGTAATAATTTGTAATGAAATTTGGAGGTAATTAGTTGAAGAATTCCAGTATCCTTGACGAAATTGTTGCATATAAACTGGATGAGGTAGCGAGGGCCAAAAAACAAGTATCACAAAGTGATTTGGAGAATCAGGCGTCTTCGCAAGAATCGGTTCGCGGGTTCACAAAAGCGCTCTCTGAGCAGATCCTAGCTTCTCAGCCTGCGGTTATTGCCGAAATAAAAAAAGCATCTCCGTCAAAAGGTATTATTAGGGAAAACTTTAATCCTAAAACCCATGCCGTGGATTATCAATCTAGCGGGGCAACCTGTCTCTCGGTATTGACTGACACAAAATATTTTAGCGGGGGCAATGAATATTTGATTGAAGCAAAACTAGCTTGCGATATTCCTGTTATTCGAAAGGACTTTATTATTGATTCCTATCAGATCGCGGAATCCAGGGCCTTGGGTGCGGATTGCATCTTGCTGATCGCATCTATCCTTGACGACAATTCGCTTGAGAGTCTTAATATCTATGCAAAGGCATTTGATTTAGATGTGTTGCTGGAAGTTCATAACGAAGAGGAACTGGACCGAGCGATGATCATAAGCGATTGTTTAATCGGTATAAATAATCGAAATCTTCATACTTTTGAAACAGATCTAGAGACCTCAATTAAATTAGCAGAAAAAATTCCAGCTGATCGATTTGTTATTACAGAAAGTGGGATACACACTAGGGCAGATGTTCAAAGAATGATGGAGCATAATATTTTTGGGTTTCTAGTCGGAGAATCGTTCATGGCTGCTGAAAACCCAGGGGAAAAACTTAAAGAAATTATGTTTGGAGAATATAGTTAATTCAAATAAA
>PAEL01000070.1 GCA_002700775.1 Gammaproteobacteria bacterium
CCATTATTTACGCGTTAGTTACCACGATTTTAACTTTTTTGAGAACTTTTGCATCTTGATGTTGTCATTATAATCAGGTGCATTTGTTTCATCATTTATTGCTCATCTGAGCAGCGTTATAAAACGGAGACAAATGTCTAACGATACTGATCAGCAGCTCGTCAATAGAGTGCTAGCTGGTAACAGCGCAGCTTTTAATTTACTAGTGCTGCGTTATCAAAGCAGGATAGCAGTTTTAGTTGGTCGCTTTATTTTTGACAAGGCGGAGATAGAGGATGTTTGCCAAGAATCCTTTATAAAGGCGTATCGGGCTATTGAAACTTTTCGGGGGGATAGCTCTTTTTACACATGGCTGCATAGAATTGCGGTGAATACAGCCAAAAACTATTTGATTGCGCGAAGTCGTCGTCCTCCGCAAAACGACGTAGAATTAGATTCTGCAGAGACGAATATCAGCTTATTGGATTGCGAGGGCCCTGCGGAAACTTACTCGATGGCTGAACTTAAAATGGTAATAGATTCAGCGATTGCTGGTTTACCTGAGGATTTGAGAACAACTTATACGCTTCGAGAGTTCCACGGAATGGCGTATGAGGACATAATGAAAGTAATGACGTGTCCAGTTGGTACCGTTAGATCTCGTATTTTTAGAGCGAGGGAGCTGATAGATAAAAAGGTAAAGGATTTCTTTATTTAGTCTTGTGATCATGAAGTTGGCCGGTCAAGTATAATCTAGTTGTTTGGAGTTCAGATGGTAAATAAGGTTCCGACAGACGATGAAATTCTCTCTGCTCTTCTCGACGGGGAGGCGACTGATTTTGAGTTAAGGCGTGCAGTTTCCGATGTTCAAAAATCTGAAGATTTGACGGAGAAGTGGCGTCGATATGCGCTAGTTCAAGACATTGTGCATTCGCGTGAGGTAAGGCCATCCCCTGCGCTTACGAGTCGCGTTGCAGAGTACATTGAGAATAATCCACAAAAGAGGAAGATAGAATCCCCATGGATGTTTGGTTTGGCGAAACTTGCTATCTCCGCTTCAGTGGCATTGACTATTGTCTATTCACTTCCCTACCTCTCACCGATTTTTGACGAGACTAGGTCTGTGGTTTCAAACCCGTCTTTTAAATTCGACAATAATATCAGATCGTTAGAATATTTATTTAATAATGAACATGAGATTGATCCTGCGGCAAAAAAAAGGCTAGATGAATATATATCGAGGATCAATTTTAATGAAGAGGCGACAGAAAATGCTCTTCCTTTACCCATCGAAGCCCTCAGAGATTCACCCCTCTACAAACTCGTTAATGACAAAGCCGACTTCCCAAGCCGATAGAATTTTTATTGCCATGCAAGCGGGCGATTGATTCTGTTGGTCTGACGGTAAATAGCCATAATGACGGTCTCGAACAACGCGTATCTCAAGGTCGGTCTAGTCTTTTTATTGAAATCTTTCGTACTATAATAAAACCAACGGCAAACAGTCTTATTTACGTAAGTATGAAGACTTTGACCTAATTAAATTTTTAATGCTTGAGATTAAAATTATGCCCAAAATCCACAACACAGTATTGAATGCTCTTCTTCCGTTGATCTGCGCTACTTCAATTGCAGCTAACCTGAACGGAGCGGAACTCCCAAATTTTGCAGACCTGGTTGAGAGGCACGCAGCTTCGATTGTCGAGATATCGACGATCCGAAAGGTAGATATGCAAGCTTCAGGAGGACGCGGCCCGATCGACGAGCTCTTGAGGCAGTTTGGCCCCGGGGCTGTTCCGGGTGGAGAACAAGAACAAGAGCCTCTAAGAGCACCGAGGCGAGCTGCAGTTGGATCTGGGTTTATAGTTTCCAGTGATGGTTATGTGATAACAAACAACCATGTAGTTGCCGGAGCGGATGAAATTCGGGTGCAATTGAACGATAGGCGAGTTTTTGACGCTGAAGTCATTGGTTTGGATGAGCCCTCTGACATAGCATTGTTAAAGCTGAATGCGGAAAAACTTCCTTTTGTCGATTTTGGAAATTCGGACGATGTTCGCGTTGGTGAGTGGGTTCTCGCCATTGGATCTCCTTTCGGACTCGAATTTTCCGCTGCGGCGGGAATAGTGAGCGCAAAAGGCCGTTCCGTTCCGGGGCGGTCGAGCTATAATTATATGGCTTTTATCCAGACAGACGTAGCGATCAATCAGGGAAATTCAGGTGGTCCACTTTTTAATTTAGAAGGTGAGGTTATTGGAATTAATTCCCAAATCATCAGCAGCACCGGGGGTTCCAACGGGATTTCTTTCTCTATACCGAGTAATGTCGCGATGAATGTTATAACGCAATTGAAAGAAAGTGGTCGCGTTCAAAGAGGGTTGCTTGGGGTCCGAATGAGAGAAGTCGATTTTGCCTTAGCTGAAGTTTACAACATGGATATTCCAAGAGGTGCCTTTGTGGATGGTGTAATGCCTGAGAGCCCAGCCGGTGACGCGGGTATAGAAAACGATGACATCATCGTTGGCTTTAATGGCCATGACATCGAATATTATACAGATCTTCCCTTCTACGTAGGTCAGTACAGACCCAATACAGAGGCTGAAATAATTTTTTACAGGGAAGGGAGTCGACAGAGGACAACGGTGGTTTTGGGAAGCTCACCCACGAATGGAGACAATGGTTCGGAGACTGCTGCTCAACCAGTAAAAGATAACCCGCTTGGTTTCCGGGTGGAAGAGTTAAGTGAAGATATCAAGGAGGTGGCTGGGATAGAAGGCGTTAGGATCGTCCAATTGAAACCGGGGCCTGCTGCGGATGCTGGTCTGCGCGAGGGAGACGTTGTGGTGGCGCTCAATCGCAATGAGGTTCCCTCTGTTGAAGATTTTGCTCGGGTAGCCGATGCACTTCCGGTGAGTGGCTTTATCTCAGTAAGAATCGTTCGGGAGGGGCAAGGTACGACTCTCGCCCTCGAACTTGGCGACTAGGCACCGCCAAGTCGCTTATTTGTTTTACTGCGACTAGGTAGATTGAACATGCAATGCGGGTATTTTTGAACTGACACTCCTCATGAGTTCGTGTAAACTCCGTTTTCTCGCGGAATTCGTCCGCATACACCGGCTTTAACAAGCGAGAAGTCTTTTGACTGACCTCGAATATATTCGAAATTTCTCAATAATCGCTCACATCGATCACGGGAAGTCTACCCTAGCGGATCGTTTTATCCAGCGCTGTGGGGCGCTTGCGGAACGTGAAATGGAGGCTCAAGTTCTTGATACATTAGATATTGAGAGAGAGCGGGGCATTACTATAAAAGCCCAAAGCGTTACCCTCTATTATAATGCACTTGACGGCAATCGTTATCAATTAAACTTTATTGATACTCCTGGACATGTAGATTTTACTTATGAAGTATCCCGCTCACTCGCTGCATGTGAGGGCGCTCTGTTAGTTGTCGATGCTGGACAAGGCGTTGAAGCTCAATCTGTAGCGACATGTTATACCGCAATTGAACAGGGTCTGGAGGTCATACCGGTTTTGAATAAGATGGATTTGCCTCAAGCAGATCCTGAGCGGGTACGAATAGAAATCGAAGAAATTATCGGTATTGATGCGCAAGATGCAGTCTGCGCGAGTGCAAAAAGTGGTTTAGGGATAGACGATATTTTAGAAGACATTGTTACCCGAGTCCCTCCACCCGTTGGTGATCGCGAGTCAGATTTACAAGCCTTAATAATTGACTCTTGGTTTGATAATTACTTGGGTGTGGTATCTCTTGTGAGGGTAGTAGCGGGCAGGCTTAAAAAGGGCGATAAGGTAATTCTTAAGTCGATTGGTAAGGTTCATACGGTTGATAGCGTCGGTGTTTT
Organism: Gammaproteobacteria bacterium; assembly: GCA_002700775.1. Taxonomy (GTDB): domain Bacteria; phylum Pseudomonadota; class Gammaproteobacteria; order Pseudomonadales; family Pseudohongiellaceae; genus UBA9145. The sequence continues at coordinate 3,846 of PAEL01000070.1, forward strand.
CACACCCAAGCGTCATGAAATGCCGTCGCTTTCAGCAGGAGAGGTCGGTTTTATTGTTGCTGGAGTCAAAGAGATCTTGGGTGCGCCAGTTGGAGATACTATTGCGCTTGCAAACAGCCCAAGTGTTCAGGCTCTTGAGGGCTTCAAACGCATACAGCCTCAAGTCTATGCTGGCTTATTTCCTGTCTCATCAGAGGATTTTGAGAGTTTTCGGGATGCATTAAGTAAGCTGACACTGAATGATGCCTCACTTCTTTACGAGCCTGAAAACTCAGATGCGCTCGGGTTTGGTTTTCGTTGCGGATTTCTTGGCATGTTGCACATGGAGATTATTCAAGAACGTTTGGAACGCGAATACAACTTGTCGCTCATTACTACGGCGCCGACGGTAATATATGAAGTCCTCATGACAAACGGAAATGTTGTGATGGTTGACAGTCCATCAAGGCTTCCTGCAGTCGCTTCGATAGAGGAAATGCGCGAGCCAATCGTAATCGCTAACATTCTAGTCCCGCATGAATACTTAGGAAATGTTATTACATTGTGCGTGCAAAAAAGGGGTATCCAAAAAGATCTTCAGTTTGTTGGCAAGCAAGTGTCGTTAAAGTATGAGTTGCCAATGAATGAGGTGGTTTTAGATTTTTTCGACCGGCTCAAATCTACTAGTCGAGGCTATGCGTCGCTAGACTATCAATTTGAACGGTTTGAGAAGGCTCAGCTCGTTCGTCTTGACGTGTTGATCAATGGAGATCGTGTTGACGCTCTTGCTCTAATCGTTTTTCGAGACCACGCCGAAAGTAAGGGAAGAGTGCTAGTTGAAAAGATGAAAGAGTTAATACCTCGGCAGCTATACGATGTAGCGATTCAAGCGGCTATCGGTGGGAAAGTAATAGCAAGACAAACAGTCAAAGCGTTGAGAAAAAATGTTACTGCAAAATGCTATGGCGGCGATATCACTCGAAAAAAGAAGCTGCTCGAGAAGCAGAAAGCTGGCAAAAAAAGAATGAAGCAAGTCGGCAATGTTGAGGTGCCTCAAGAAGCATTCTTAGCTGTCCTTAAGGTAGATGGATAGGACTTTTGACGAAATTAACGGTTAGCTCGTAAAGAACTTAAAAAGGGATAATTCATGGATATAGACATGTCGTTGGTTTTAGTTTGTCTCGTCGCGATTTCTGGTGCGATTTGGTTCTTTGATCGTCTATTTCTATTAAATGTCCGAGCTAAGGCGGCAGATAAGTATTCAGAAAGCTGTGACCCGAAGGTTTCAACAGTAGAGCGAGAAACCGAGCTTGAAAAAATACTTAAAGAGCCTGTTTTAACAGAGTATGCAAAATCGTTTTTCCCGGTGCTGATGTTTGTTTTAGTTTTGCGTTCTTTTTTGTTTGAGCCTTTCATGGTTCCTACCGGATCGATGATACCTACTATTAAAATTGGAGATTTTATCGTTGTAAATAAATTTGCTTATGGATTGCGGTTACCGGTTATTGGAACAAAAATCTTTGATGTTTCGGATCCCCAGCGTGGTGAAATAATGGTTTTTATTCCGCCTCATGAGAACAAATACTACGTAAAGCGTGTTGTCGGGCTGCCTGGAGATACAATACGGTATGAAAACAAAGTTTTGACGATTAACGGAGAGCCTGTAAACAAAGAATACTATTCTGATGTCGAGATACAGTATGGTGAAAACTCATTGAGCGGTACGTTGCACGAAGAGAACCTAGGTGCGGTTTCGCACTTCGCTCAGTATATTGATTTGGTTCCTGCGAATCGTGGGAGGAATTCCTGGATAGTGCCCCCAGGACACTACTTTATGATGGGAGATAATCGTGACAATAGCATGGATAGTAGGGTTTGGGGGGTGGTTAGCGAAGATAAAATAGTTGGACGTGCATTTGCTGTTTGGATGCACAAAGACCCTGGTTTAAATCTGCCTAAGTTTAGCAATAACCGAATACTTGAGTAGTAACTAATGCCTGAATTTCAAAAACTGCAGGGAATACTTGGATATCATTTCAACAATCTTGGGTTGCTTAAGCGGGCCCTTACTCACCGAAGTTGTGCGAAGACCCATAACGAGCGACTCGAGTTTTTGGGAGACTCGTTACTGGGTTTCCTGATTGCGAGAAGGATATATCAATTATATCCGGATCTCGATGAAGGTGATTTAACTCGGATGCGATCAGCGCTTGTCAATAAAGAAGCTTTAGCTAGGACGGCCAGAAATCTTAGGATCGGCGACTATCTTTACCTGGGTCGCGGGGAAGAAAACAGTGGTGGGCGAAATCGCGACTCAGTTCTAGCTGATGCTGTTGAGGCAATTATTGGTGCTGTTTATCTGGATGGGGGTGTTGATGATTGCAGTCTATTTGTTAACAAGTTGGTTGGTCAGGATCCTTGCGGTCATGTGGGACAAAAGAGCAGTAGAGATTCCAAAACCGAGCTACAAGAATTTCAACAAAGCTTAGGAGAGCCTCTACCAAAATACTCGGTGCTGAGTGTTGACGGCGCAGCTCATGAACAAGTTTTTCACATCGAGTGTGCCATAGCTGGGCGTAGCGGGACTTTCCTCGGTGAAGGGAGCACGAAGCGCGCGGCTGAACAGGTGGCAGCGAGTTTGGCGTTAGAAAAGTTAAAAGATAATTAATGAATTTCTATATGGTCATCTGAAGTCTGTAGTTGAAAGGGTGCCTCTGGAAGAGTTTAGTGAACCGGGAAACAGAATGTCGTGCACTCATTGCAAATAGGCCGCGTGATAGATGGGAAAAGTCGAACAAACTAGCCAAGAGATTGGCCCTGCAAATGAGGTGAGAGAAACTCGTTGTGGATATGTCGCTATTATTGGCCGTCCAAACGTCGGCAAGTCGACGCTTTTGAATCATCTTTTAGAGCAAAAAATTAGTATCACATCGCGTAAGCCGCAAACGACTCGGCATCGCATACACGGAATCACCAGTCACGAAAATGACCAGATAATTTATGTTGATACACCGGGTTTGAATTTGGCTCACGGGAAGGCCCTTAACCGTGCTATGAATGAAACTGTATACAGTGTAATTAAAGATGTCGATCTTGTTTTGTTTATCGTAGAGAGGTTCGTCTGGAACGAAGCGGATCAACGCGTGTTGGAGGCAATTACACAGTCAGACGTCCGAGTTCTGCTTGTCATGAATAAGATAGACCTTGTCAAACAAAAGCGGCAATTACTGCCGCATATAGATAAAATGAGAAAGTTGAAGAGGTTTGCTGAAATTATTCCAGTATCAGCTCTTAATGGGCACAATTTACTTGTGCTCGAGAGGGTTGTTTGTGATTTTCTCCCGAGAGGTCCCTTTCTTTTTCCGGTTGATCAGGTCACAGATCGGAGTTCTCGTTTTCTCGCCTCTGAGCTAATCCGCGAAAAAGTGACCCGGCAACTGGGTGATGAGGTTCCTTACGAGGTTACAGTCGAAATAGAAAAATTTGAGCAGCAAAAACAAATTCTTCATATCCATGGTTTGATCTTAGTGGATCGCAGAGGGCAGAAGAATATTATCGTTGGAAGCAATGGGGATCGGCTAAAACAGATAGGCATAGCTGCGAGGAGTGATTTGGAGATGAGTTTTAATATGAAAGTTATGCTGAACTTGTGGGTAAAAGTTAAAACCGGATGGTCTGATGATCTAAGGGCGCTAAAAAGCTTGGGATATTTAGATCGTTAGCTGAAGCGTTATTGGGTCGTCTCATGAAAAGAAAGATTAATCTTCAGCCCGCGTTCATATTGCACCGATATCCATTTCAAAATACAAGTTTAATCTTGGATTTTTTCACTCTAAATTACGGCCGGCAGCGGGTTATCGTAAAAGGTGGCAGAGCGAGTAGGTTTAAATCACGATCGTTACTTCAGCCATTCCAACCAGTTCTAGCATCTTTTTCTGGTCGCGGCGAACTTAAAACTCTAATTGAAATTGAGAGCTATGAGGCCTCGATTAAATTACAGGGTGAGTACCTTTTTAGCGGTTTATACATAAACGAGCTTTTAATACGTTTGTTAGAAGGTGATATTGAACACGATCTATTGTTCCAGGTCTACCGTGATACTCTTTTGCTATTGCAGAGTGGTTCTGATATTGAGCCAACACTAAGAGAGTTTGAGCTAGAGCTACTATCCAATCTTGGTTACGGTATAAATTTGGAAAGCGATTGCTCCACCGGAAAGCCGATTGATGCGAAAGAATGGTACGAATTTTATGCCCAGTCTGGGTTTACGATTAATCACAGTAAAAATGAATCACAGCGAACAAATATTTTTTTAGGGGCACACATAATAGCATTACGCAATCGGGAGATTGAAAAGCGTACCGTGCTTCGCACTGCCAAACGAGTGTTACGCTTAGCGTTAGCCGAGCAATTGGGTGGGAAGCCAATCAATAGTCGAAATCTTTTTTCCAAATCAAGGGGGTTATGAGGAGCTTATGAGTCGACGCAGATTTCGGCGAAAAAAACTGCCACAAGAATTAGTGAACGTTGATATAGAAGCCTTAAACCATGAGGGGAGGGGGATCGCTCGTATTGAAGGTAAAGTCGCATTTGTTGATGGTGCGCTGAAAGGAGAGAATGTTGACGCAAGGTATGTTCATAGACGATCGAATTTAGACGAGCTCAAGGCAGAGAATATTAATCAGTCCTCGTCCTATCGAGTTGATCCGATATGTAAGTTTTCCGGTATTTGCGGTGGTTGTTCACTTCAGCACATGAATACAACTCAACAAATTATTTTTAAAGAGGGAGTGTTGATTGAAAAGTTGAAGCAAGAACTGAGCGATCGTGAAATAACTTTTAAGACGTTAAATCGTATTTCAGGGGACCACTGGAATTACAGAAGAAAAGCAAGGTTGGCCGTACGAGTTGTTGAGAAGAAAGGCGGGGCCTTGGTCGGGTTCCGTGAAAAATACAGCTCTTTTATAACCGACATGGATGATTGCAAGGTTATTGTTGCTGAAGTTGCTCAATTAATTGTACCTTTGCGACGTTTAATAAATAGTTTAGACATCGGTAATTATGTCCCGCAGATAGAAGTTGCAGTTGGAGAAGAATCCGATTGTGGTAGCAAAAAGAAAATAGCTCTTGTGATTCGGCATTTGCAAGAGTTCACTGATACTGACCTTGTATCTCTGCTGCAGTTTGGAAAAGACTATGCGATTGAGTTGTATTTACAACCGAAAGGTGTGGGTAGTGTTCATAAATTTTTTCCAGCGGATGATTTTCCGCGGCTTCAGTACTTTTTGCCAGCTTTTGATCTTAAGTTTCTCTTTCATCCAATGGATTTTACTCAGGTTAATGCCGGTTTAAACCGATCAATCGTAAGTCATGCCGTAGATCTCCTAAAGGTGAGAAAGCAGGACACAGTTTTGGATCTTTTTTGTGGGCTTGGGAATTTCACTTTGCCCATCGCTACCAGAGCGCTGTCTGTCGTCGGAGTCGAGGGCAGTCTAGAGATGGTCGCTCGTGGCACAGAAAACGCGAAAAACAATGATATATTAAATGCGGAATTTTACGCGGCAGATCTCACTAAGTGCTTTAAGCATGAGAAATGGGCGGAGCGAACTTATGATAAGATTCTGTTGGATCCTCCAAGGTCAGGAGCAATTGAAATAATAGAGGCTATATCGGCCATCGGCGCCAAGAAAATTGTCTATATATCGTGCAATCCGTCTACGTTGGCGAGAGATACAAAAGTTTTGATAGGTAGTGGTTATCGATTGTTAGCTACAGGAGTCATGGATATGTTTCCTCATACAACACATGTTGAATCTGTTGCTGAGTTTCAAAGAGCGGATTTGTCATTGGAGGAGAATTAAAGGGAAGATTTCTATAATGACGAATTTTATTGCAAAAAATCAAGCTCTGGATTCACCAAATTTGAAAGAGCTTTTGTCGGTTGTTGCTATGTTGCGCCACCCTGAATTTGGTTGCCCTTGGGATTTAAAGCAGTCAATTAAATCTCTTGTGCCACATACTTTGGAGGAGGTTCATGAAGTTGTTGATGCCATTGAAAAAAATGATATGGCTGGGTTAAGGGATGAGCTAGGAGATTTGCTTTTTCAAATAGTGTTTTATGCTCAATTAGCGTCTGAGGAAGCTTTTTTTAATTTTGATGACGTCGCTAAAGGGTTGATACAGAAACTGGTGAGAAGGCATCCGCACGTTTTTCCAGGTGGAGAAGTAGATAATTTTGGAGCGCCGCAACAGATCTCTTCGGATCAGGTTGTGGTAAATTGGGAAAAAATAAAAGAAGAAGAGCGTCGTGGGAGGACAGATAAAGAAATTTCAGACGCAGGTTCTGGGGAGAGTGTTCTAGGTGATGTGCCAACAGCCGTGCCCGCATTTGAGAGAGCTAGAAAATTGCAACAAAAAGCGGCGAGTGTCGGATTCGACTGGGACGATCCTAAATTTGTTCTCGCAAAGCTTCGAGAGGAACTCAGTGAGCTTGAGGAGGCTTATAGTAATGGCTTAGAAGTCGATGAGGCCAGAGTAAAAGAAGAGTTGGGTGATGTGCTGTTTACGTGCGTAAATTTTGCACGGCACTTGAGGATAAGCTCAGAGTTAGCTTTACGGAGTGCAAACCAAAAATTTGATTCGCGCTTTCGTTTTATGGAGAATGAACTTCAGCGGTTGAACATCGGTTTTAAAGACGTTAGCTCGGCCGATCTGAATAAATTATGGAACAAGAGTAAGCAATCTGGGTCTTAAATAATTGAGATGAACAAGTATTAAGGTTATTGAAAAA
>PAEL01000071.1 GCA_002700775.1 Gammaproteobacteria bacterium
AAATTTTGGCGATGCAAAAAGCTCTGGTTGTGTATTGGAATTTCTTCTGTTGGCTTGATGCCAATAATCTTATTCAACATTGAAAATAATTTTCAGAGCATTTCTTTTTATTTAATCAGCCGACACCCATGGGACTTCCAATCCGATGGCTTGTTTCACGTGCCTACGCAAGCAGCCATTGTCACACCATTTCTTTATCTTGCATTCCTCACCGCTATATACACTCTCCTGAAAAACATAAAAAAAAGAGGGCGTAGCACAATATTAATTCTGAGCTTTTCTCTTCCACACCTACTAATTTTTCTACTTTTGGCTCCTTGGAGCGATTCTACCAGTACAACAGTCCATTGGCCTTTATCTGGCTACTTACCTTTACTAATAGAGCTACCGCTGATTCTCGAAAAATTTAAAATTTCTCTTGCCAAGCGATTATCTATGAGAAGAGCTAAACAGCTTGTTCTTCTTATCCCCGGAATCGGTTTTATTGGAACCGTATCTGCGATTTTATTGATCGGATCTCAATCTCTACAAAACGAACTACAACCATTAATCGGTCGTGGATTACTTTCAACTAAAATGGCTGGATGGAACGACTTTTCTTTAACTACTTCAACAATCTTAAAGGAAAGTTTCCCCGACGCTGAACCACTTATTGCCACAGATAATTACTATACTGCGGCCCAAGTGCAATTCCATAATGTGTCAGACAAAGTTTTTACTCTCGACAACAAAAAAGCTATTAGAGACGGACGCCTCGCACAGTTAAAAATATGGAAAAAGGATGAGCAAGCACTCTTCGCAACAGAGAAGCAAGAGATATTAGTTATAAGTGAAGACTCAACCTTAACTCTAACGGAGAAACAAAGTTTCATTTCTTCATTGTGCGCGCAAGTATCGGAATTAAAGCCCATTAAAAGCTTAGTTCTCTTTGAAGGAGATAAGGTTTTTAGTTTTTATCGTGGCATCATGCCGGGCAATGACAGCAATAACTTGCACACGTGCCCTTATCCAGCCAGAGCTTGGCTCGACACTCCGAAGCAAAAGCAGATAATTAAAGATAACATCTTGATCAGCGGATGGGCTTTTGCTCCTGAAGCAGGAGTAGAGGAAATTAACATTAATATTGATGGGGTTAATTTCGGAATTGCGTCCTATGGACGAAACCGGCCAGATGTTGTGTCAGCTTTAAACGCATTTTCAGATCCAAATGCGCCCAAATTAGGATTTGAGTTTCAGCTAGACCCGAAGATCCTAGAAAAAGGTCGCCATCGCCTTCTGATAAATATCAAGGGTCCGGGCGAAATTATGACCCAGATACCAGAACGCATTTTTTATACTCGATGAGCGAACGATCTCAACTTTAGAACGGACTTAGGACTTCTACAGCTATTCGCCACTCATTGTCGCTATTAAACCGCCATAACCTCATATAGCTTGCCCGAAACCTCTCAGCTAGAATCTCGGTGTCTTCTGTCATTATGCCGTAAGTAAATCCCATCTCTCGCGATGTTGAAAGGTAACCACCAGAATAGTTCAAGCTTATGGGGTTCGTGGTCAACAGTTGACTGTCCAAAAAAGCTCCGTAAACCGAGCTCGCTGCCTCGGCTCCTACAGCGGGCCCCATTCCCGGTAAATAAACGCGAGTATTTTCTAAGCCGTAGCGCAAAAGCGCGCGCTGACCGCCTCTAAAATTTATGGACCTACCAAATGTTTCATCTGCGGCACGCAGCCCTTCCTCCGTTGTTAAATCATTCAAAACCAGAGTTGGGTCAATTGTTTCTTTAAATAACGGAAGCGTATCGGCCCAACTCGGCGATACATCAAGACTCAAAAACCCGGGAATTGGGACAACAATATCTGCCATCAATTCCCACTGAGCGTCATTATTCTTCCAGATTGAAATAAGGTGATTAAATGAGTCCTGACCCGACTCAGAAAAAATAATCATCGGGCCAGCACTTAATCCTAAATCTCCGTCTCGTGACACATCAACATAGTGAGCTTTCCAATCTAATTCTAATTCTCTTTCTGCCGCGTAAGCATCATCACTATAACGCTCTATCGCGTCTGTGGGACCCTCTCGAAAAACGACCGAACCAGGAGCAAGAAATTCAAGAAACGCCTGCGTTCTGCCGATCTCCGAAGCGCGACCTGCGAACTCCTGATCCCTAGTAACCAATAGGTCCCAGTGGCTTCGCTGCGCCGAAAAATTATTATTTTCGACTTCAGCTACACCCTCAAACGCAAAAAAAATAAAGAAAAACAACACCAAAAAATTTAAAAAAAACTCCTTAGCAAAAATTCGACGCACATTATGCTCAAACGAGTAAACGACACCTGATTTTTGCATTAGAAAAACCACCCAATCATACCTCCTCTAAACATTCCAATACACGAACAATTAACCAGCAAACTGAATAAGAATACCAGCCGCTACGGCAGAACCAATGACCCCAGCAACATTCGGTCCCATCGCATGCATTATGAGAAAGTTGTTAGGATTAGATTCGAGCCCAACTTTGTTTGCTACTCGCGCAGCCATGGGCACTGCGGAGACTCCTGCAGCCCCTATAAGTGGATTAATTTTTTGCTGAGTGAAGGCGTTAATAATTTTTGCCATTATCACCCCAGCCGCTGTACCCACAGAAAAAGCAAGCATTCCAAGTGCAAGAATGCCAAGAGTACTGCCTACAAGAAACTGCTCCGCTCCTAACTTTGAGCCCACCGATAAGCCCAAAAAAATTGTCACGATATTAATGAGCGAGTTTTGCGCAGTGTCTGAAAGCCTTTTTACAACGCCAGACTCCTTCATTAAGTTCCCAAAACAAAACATTCCCAAAAGAGGCGCAGCCGAGGGAATCAAAAATGCGACTAAAATCAAAAGCAACATCGGGAAACACACTTTTTCACTACGAGAAACTTTTCGTAATTGGACCATAGTTATTTGACGCTCCGCTTCTGACGTAAGCAACCGCATAATTGGAGGCTGTATGATCGGCACTAATGCCATATACGAATAAGCTGATACCGCTATCGCTCCCAAAAGCTCCGGCGCTAATTGGCCAGACACGTAAATTGCTGTGGGACCATCTGCTCCACCGATAATCCCTATAGCGGCAGCCTGACTTAAGCTGAAGGTAAATATACCGATATCAGAAAGGAATAGTGCTCCAATCATCGTGCTGAAAATACCAAACTGTGCCGCAGCACCAAGGAGCAACGTTTTCGGATTGGCAAGCAAAGGGCCAAAGTCAGTCAAAGCCCCAACCCCCATAAAAATCAACAAAGGAAATATTCCCGTTTCAAGACCGACACTATAAAACTGAGCTAATATACCATCACCCGTTGCAATCTCTACTCCGGGTATATTCGCAAGAATTCCCCCAAAGCCAATCGGGAGCAACAGCAGCGGCTCAAACCCTTTTCTTATCGCAAAATACAGTAACAGAAGCCCTATACCGATCATCGTAGCTTGCGCTGTAGTGATTTGCATAATACCCGTCGAATACCAAAGTTCGAGCAGACGCTCCATAACTAGTCTCGTTTTACTTTTGAATTAAACTGATTAATGCCTCACCAACATTGATCATATCTCCGGCATTCACATAGATATTATCGACCTGGCCTGCCCGCGGTGAGCGGATCTCTGTTTCCATTTTCATTGCCTCTAGGACAATGATCACATCACCCTCATTAACGACATCTCCCTTTTTTATAAAGACCTTGAACACTGTACCCGTAAGAGGTGCCGGGACGGTCGTCGTTTTTACCGTTGATTGTGGCGCTACATAAGTGTGCACTTCTGGCTCCGTAACTTCTCTCCAGCGCAATTCATCCTCGTCTGTAACCTTAACAGAGTAAGCGGTGCCCTCTACTTCTACAGTATAAACGCCAGAATCTGAAGCTTGTTCCGAAGCGTGGCCGTTATCTCCAAGCCCCGGCCGTGGCTCAAAGGCTTCGCTGTCACCACGATTCTTCAAGAACCTCAAACCTACTTGAGGGAACAAAGCATATGTCAGAGTATCATCGGTCTCGTTGTCGACCGTAAAATTTTGCTCAGCAGCTAAATCTAGTAATTCAGCTCGCTGAGCATCAAACTCCGGACTCAAAAGGTCAGCAGGCCTGCAAGTTACAATTTCGTCACCGCCCAGTGCTTTTTCCTGTAGTGCTAAATTCATATCCGCAGGTGGAGCGCCATATTCACCTCGAAGCACTCCCTCTGTCTCCTTGGTGATGCTTTTGTATCTCTCTCCCGTCAGAATATTCAAAACAGCTTGCGTCCCAACTATTTGCGACGTCGGAGTAACAAGGGGTATAAAACCAAGATCCTCCCGGACGCGAGGGATTTCATCTAATACCTCGTCTATCCGATCGATGGCGTTTTGCTCCCTCAATTGATTTTCAAGATTAGTTAACATACCCCCTGGTACTTGAGCCACAAGAATACGCGAATCGATGCCTCGTAAAGAACCCTCAAAATCAACATATTTTTTACGCACTTCGCGAAAATAACCCGCAATCTCTTCGAGCAAGACGATATCGAGTTCAGTGTCCCTAGCGGTACCCTCTAATATTGCAACTAAGGTTTCAGTTGGCGAATGGCCGTAAGTCATGCTCATCGACGAAATCGCGGTATCGACATTATCAATCCCTGCCTCAATCGCTTTCAGATACGTAGCCGTCGATAACCCCGTGGTCGCATGACATTGCATATGAATCGGTATCGATAAAGATTTTTTCAGTTTGGACACTAACTCATATGCAACGTAAGGTCGAAGAAGACCCGCCATATCTTTGATACATAACGAATCAGCACCCATATCTTCAATGCGCCGCCCCATATCAAGCCAGCTATCAATTGTATAAACGGGACTTATGGTAAACGAAATAGTACCCTGCGCGTGTTTTTCATGAGCACGAACAGCAGCGATAGCACACTCTAAATTTCTCATATCATTCATCGCGTCAAAGACGCGAAAAACATCAACACCGTTAAAAGCAGCACGCTCGACAAATTTTTCAACAAGATCGTCAGCGTAATGTCGGTAACCTAAAATATTCTGGCCTCTAAACAGCATTTGTTGCGGAGTGTTTGGCATCGCTTTTTTAAATTCCCTTATGCGATCCCATGGATCCTCACCAAGATATCTAATACAAGCGTCAAAGGTTGCCCCGCCCCAAGATTCTAATGACCAAAATCCAACTTTATCCAATTTGTCGGCTATGGGCAGCATGTCGTCAATCCTCATCCGCGTTGCCAAAAGCGATTGATGCGCATCCCTGAGAACAACGTCAGTTATGCCTAAAGGAGATTTTTCCTGACCCATTCGTTTACTACTCACTTTTCATTTTGAATTTTTTACTTTTTCTTTCTTTTTTTTGTTTTTCTTACGGTGCTGACTCACTGCAGCACTGATCACTTCTATCAAACCGCTTTGATCAATTTCAGTCTGCAGAATTTCGCTTACAGCGTCCGGCACAATTTTTGGAGGGGCAGGCTTATCTGGTGCAATCTGTTGCATCAAAGCCGACATTAGAGTGGTCGCAAGCACCAACAATGCCAGAAAAAAAAACACCACCGTCATACCAAAGAAAGCGATCTCAGTTCCTTGCTGAACCAAACTAGTGTTAGAGAGCATCTTCTCACCAAATCTCAATTATGCAATGCTGTTCTTCATTAAAGCTTTACGTCAGTTTTTAACTGATTTTTTTATAAGTGCAAAGGAGTAAAGGTTGTTAGTATACTTCGGCCAACCTAAATAAAGAATAAGCCTTCTTACTATCTGGAGATAAAAATTATGCATCAGCAACAAGTTTCAAATTATTTTACCATCACTTCATCTATCTTAGCTTTAGTTCTGAGCTTTGGCTTATTCACAAGCTCTCAAGCCGAGGAAAATGGGAAGGTCTTTGAACTAAGGACGTATACAGCAGCGCCAGGGAAACTGGACGACCTTCAATCCAGGTTCCGTGACCATACAACTCGAATTTTTGCAAAGCACGGAATGAAGGTCATTGCTTATTGGACGCCAACCGATCCAGAAAAAGCAGACGATACATTAATATACGTTTTGGAACATGCAAGTCAAGAAGCCGCCAATCAATCATGGCAGGCATTCGCAGAAGACCCTGAATGGGCAGAGGTTTCTGAAGCATCAAACGCAAACGGCCGAATCTTGGCGAAAGTAGTTCGCGAGTACATGAAAGCCACTGACTACAGCCCGATGCAGTAACCCCTAAAAGAATAAGATCTCAGCAAGGAAGCCTAAGGATGAGGTCTCCTTGCTGAAAATCCGCCAGTTTGTGTTCAACCATATGCCATTTCAAGGAGTTCGCGAACAGACTGAATTTCGAAATACCAATAAACGATAAAGAAAGCAATAATACCCACGGCAAACACGATGCCTGCTCCGTTCTCGTCCCTTGACTTAGAATCGCTCTCATTACTCACATCAATCTCCAACAAAACTATTATCTCAACTAAACCCTATCCATCTTCCCGTTGCCGCAACAGTGAACCAGATCATAATCGAAGATAACGCTAAAAGACGCAACAACCATGGACTGACCTTATCAAGATCTCTGTCCACGATCGGCTTACGTATAAAAAAGACAAACAAAACCCCGAGTGCTAGAGCGAGCATCTTGTACCAGTACACTGGCATATAATAAATTTTTATAGCGACTCCACAAGCCATAAAAACACCAGTCGCTACCAACAGCCCAAGCGACCACGTAAAAATAGAGTGACAGCGATCTACAACCAATCGCATCGGCAAGCCTTTAAACAATCCCAAGAGTCGACCATCACTTGCTATTACAGAGCCTCCGAGCACACCTAGGCCTATCAAATGTCCAGCTTGTACGACCGCAAAAAGCGCTCCCCAAGTTTTCCCAGCGACACCAAACCAGGTGGTTTCCATCCACTCAAAGATCGGTAGGACCGCTAAATGGCTTGAGGTGATGGATTCGCTGAAGAGAAAACTCACTAGCACCACAAAAAATAACCCAGAGCACAGTGTCTTTCGGTAATTTAAAATCAATGAAAAAATCATAACCATCCTATCGTTTACAAACTCAGAACTGCGTTTGACCATCAATGCAGCCGGCGATTCCCCTAATTAGGTCTGATTGTGGATAATTACAATCGAACCAATCGTAAGCAATGAACCGCCCACAAATTACTATAACCGACCAGGTAATTAGAGAAATTAACGCACCAACTCTTAACGCTTTGGGTGCGCGCGGTTCAAAATCCCAAGACCCTATAGACGCCGTCATTTTTCGATGGAAAAGAAGGGCGTTAATGGCGCAAATAATAAGTAGGCCTATCTTTATACGAAACCATACGCTTTGCGCGCTTCTCACTGGAACCGCGTAGACCAATAAAATTCCGGTAACAAACATTACTACGAAGCCTAATAACATGGGAGTATTCAAACGAGTGGCCAGTTTATTAGCAGAAATGTCAGCAAATGCCCAACCCAACATACGCATATCGATAAGAAACAAAATGCCGAGACTTAGCATTAGAGTGAGGACATGCGTTGACTCGATCCAATTGTAAAGATAGTAAGACTCATGAATACGAGTACTCCACTCAGTATTATCTAGCCATACTGCAGCGTTATAAATGAGTTGATTCAACGAGAACTCCCTTTGGCATTATTACGGTTTTCAGAAAAAAAATTAAAGAATTGCTATGATACCGAAATTGATATCTTATTTCAAAATTGCTAAGAGCGAAGCAGAAGTTAAACTTCTTTAGTAAAAAAAGAGTAAAATTTTGACTAGGTTTTCTGCGACACCGAATACGCCGATCGCTATATAGTGAATAACTGTTTCATTCGGGAGGGATTAAAAATTTTAACGCTAGCTTTGGAAAATAAATCAAAAACTTTTCTTTTCACTGTGTTTTTGATTTTGTGCACGAGCATTAGTCAGCTCTCAGAATCAAAAGAAAACCAAACGCTAAATAAAGCAGCTGACTCTCTCCGAGAGCTGAGTATCAGCGGCGCTTCCAGGTTGAGGCTTGAAAATCATGTGGATAGTATTCGAGCCAACAGCGCTAACAACCAAATTCTTACCATGCGTACGTCAATAGAGATCTCGTATACGTCAAACTCAAGCTCTTTGAACTTGGAGCTAATGGACTCACGTCAAGCGCTAGCCGAAACTGACGGTCCAATAAACACGGGCGACGTAAACGTATTAGATATTCAACAACTAAACTTTCAAACGCAATTCGGCCTCAATAAATCCCATACTTTAAAAATTGGTCGGTTCACGACAAATCACGGAAACAGGCGATTAGTCGCCAGACCTGTTTACCGTAACACCATGAATACATTCGACGGGCTAGAATTAGTAAGTCGCTTCAAAAATGGTAAGCAAATTAAAATTCTTGCAAGCCAACCCGTGCTCAGAAAGCCAGAAGAAAAAGGTAAATTGATTCGAAATGATTTTACGCTGGACAAATCATCAAGCGCGCTCCGTTTCTACGGAGCCACGCTGGACCTTCCTGATGTTTCAAATGTTCAAGAATCATTGAATTTGAACATCAACCCTTTAAAGGCCGATTTTTTTGGATACCTCCTGCGTGAGAAGGACACCTTACAAAGGCAATCAAAAAACCGAAAGCTGAGAACTTTTGGCTTTAGACTGAAGTCTGAACCCGAAAGTGGAAAAATCGATATTGAAATTCATTCTTCACAGCAGTCAGGAACACTACGCGCCTCATTAAATCCAATGGACCAGAGAGATTTACGGCACAAAGCATTCTTCAGAAATTTCGTTTTCGGATACACGTTTCAAGGAAAGCAACAAGCACGAGTCTCGTTTGAGTTTGATCATGGTAGCGGAGACTCTGACCCCGGTGACAATAAGAGTGAGCGATATGATTCATTATTTGGCGTTACAGCACCACTTTACGGACCGACAGGCTTCTACGGGGTATTCAACATGAGTAACACCATCACGCCAGGATTAAGGTTTAGTTTTAGTCCGACACTTAATTTGAACCTTATGATCTCTTATCGACATTTTTGGTTAGACGCGACTAGTGATTCCTTAGGACGTTCAAAAAAACGCGCCCGGAAAGGAACAACAGACAATTACGTCGGGCAGCATCTTGAACTTCGGTCACGTTGGAATCCGCTAGACTCAGTGCGAGTTGAAACTGGCGTTGTCTTCTTGGCCCTGAAGAATTTCAGAGACAAAAACTCAAACTTTTTCTGGTTTGGCGCAGAAAAGCGTTTTTAACCCCCAGCAAACATGTCTCTTTCGATCTATTTGCGCGTCTCGATACGTCGTGCAGAAACTAACTAAGTTGCTACACTCATCGGCACAACATTTGAGTCCCTTGACTGCCTGTAACTTATCCAGATTAAAAACTGAATACCAAACAAAAGCGAAGCCGACAGCAGATGTGTGGGTTGAATAAATGCAGGCATACCCAGGTGCCCCAGAGTAGCACCGGAGATCACCGATCCAAAGATTATAACAACCATAGCTATTGCCATCCTAACGAGAGAATGCGAACGGCCTAAGGAACTCGTCAACAAATACGTCAGCCATAGATTACAGAATAGTAGAACAGCTGAAAAACTACGGTGCACATAAAAAAACCACGGCATCGCGTCAATCCATTGCGATCGAGCGCCCTCACCCTGCTCGAGACTTATGAAGTCTGTCATCTCCCTCACCTGGGTACCCATCGCCACCTGCACCACCGTGAGAACAATTACGATATATAGCCACCTCTCAAACCTCGGATCGATTTGATCGATCGGTTGCCCCAACATAAAGTCCCGACGTGATTGAGCTAGGGCATAAATTAAGGTTCCGACAATCGTAAGGGCAACCAGCATGTGAACCGTAATTAAACCGGGCATAAGGTTTGATGATACTACCTTACTCCCAAGCCAGCCCTGAAACCCAACTAATAAAAACGCCAAGCCTGCCGCGTAAAATATCTTAGGATTATAATCGCGGATAGCGAAGGCACAGACCGAAGTGAAGAATATCAAAATACCGATAGAGACACCCAAAAGTCTATTAAGATATTCCGTCCATGTTTTTACTACATTGAAGCGAGTTTCGGCATATCCAAGGTCAGCGTATACCTCTTGATAATCCCGAGGCAAGGCACTCTCACTCGTTGGAGGTATCCATTGACCAAAACAAGTTGGCCAGTCTGGGCATCCCATACCCGAACCGGACGCTCGAACTGACGCTCCCACTAAAATCAGAATGTACACTGCAACAATAGTTGTCCATGCGACCTTCTGAAACCGAAGCAAAGCGAGCGAACTTGCATGCTCACTCAGCTCTCTAGCAATTAACATGAAAAATTCCCGCGTTTTAAACTAAAATCAAATACCAATTATCAAACGTTCAAGAAGAGCTCTTGAAGCGTATGAATCCATGGGCAAACCGATATCATTTTGATACGTTCGGATTGCCGCTCTAGTTTGCCGACCGACACGACCGTCTGGCTGGCCGGAATCGTATCCCTTTTCATTCAGAAGCCTTTGAAGAATGGTTATATCTGTGCGACTCAATGCCTCTTCATTAATCGGCATCCTCTGAATTTCACCACCACCAGAGAATCGATCAGCAAG
The DNA here is from genome assembly GCA_002700775.1 of Gammaproteobacteria bacterium. Taxonomy (GTDB): domain Bacteria; phylum Pseudomonadota; class Gammaproteobacteria; order Pseudomonadales; family Pseudohongiellaceae; genus UBA9145. Next base: position 10,623 of record PAEL01000071.1, read on the forward strand.
ATGCCCAACAGTAAGCGCATAAAAAGTTGAAGGATTATAAGCTAAGGTCACTCTGTAATTGCTGTAAACGAGAAAAGCGGGACCAGAGGCTCCAGCCGGTAAAACTATGGATGCGGACATCAACGCATTCGGCAACTTATCACCTGACACTTGTGTCACGCCAAACTCCGACCATTCATTGACGGTTTTGCGTGTCATCAATCCAGACAGACTATAATCAAAATCGCTAGGAAGGAGAATCTCGCGCCCCCACCGCTCTCCACCTTGCCATCCTGATTGGTTTAGAAAGTTAGCAGCGGAATAAAAAATATCTGGCAGACTATTCCAAATATCCACTCGTCCATCACCGTCGCCATCAATCGCATATGAATCGAATATTGTTGGCATAAATTGCAGTTGGCCCATTGCTCCAGCCCAAGACCCAGTCATGTCAGCAGAGGATATGTGGCCCTCATCAATTATTTTAAGAGCTATTAACAACTGCTCTCTAAAAAAATCAGCCCTTCTCGGGTCAAAGGCAAGAGTTGCAAGCGCCTGCAAAACTGAAAAGCCACCAGTGTTTCTCCCAAAGTTGCTTTCAATGGCCCAGAACGCTGCGAGATAATGGGGCCGCACACCATAACGCTGATTGACTTCCTCTAAGAGTTCGCGATGTTCCTGCAATAAGCTGCGCCCCCTTGCCACTTGGTTGGGAGTAACTCGTAACCCCAGATATCGAGTAAAAGTTTGAACAAATTCAGGCTGACTACTATCGTACTCCAGCACTTTTTGTAGGGGTGCATTGAGCTCATCAAGCGCTTCGAGTGTTCTAATACTTATACCTAGACTAAGGGCTTCCGCACGTAACTCAGACACCCAGCGATCAAACGGAATTACTTCCTGGGCCGACACATTCTGAAATGTAAAGCCTAACCACCCAAATACAGCAAAAGTTTTAATTACGCGCCACATTAGCACAATCAGAGAATCCAATCTTATGCGATCAAACCCATCTAAAGTGATAAAGTAGCTATGTTCGGAATTTGTGTTCATGTACTTATGATAATAGATCTACCACAACAAGAGAACGTTAAGCATGATTTAAATTAGATGATAAAATGCCCGCTTGAGAATAACTAACTCCTGTGTCCCCAATTGCCCAAAGCTGCTTTTGGAAAAATTGTAACATTTCGCCATTTAACCTATTACGCTTCTCAATAAAACTGTATAACTCTTACTTGAACAAAAAAATATCGGAGATAAAGCGGATGTTGAAAAAGCCTCGAAAGAACAATATTAAAATCGCCCTATCCACAATCATTCTTCTAACTATCACAATGGGAAATGCCTCAGCACAGGACCCAGGGCCCAGTCCATATAATTTTAACACCGAAACCTGGATGCAACCATTTGCTGCGGAAGGTCGAACCTGGGGAGGCACCTCCGGCATCGCTATTCAGTCAAGCGAGCGAATATTCGTGCTGCAAAGAGGAGAGACTCAGCTGCCTTCACCAGTGCCACCTGAGTACACCAGTTTCGCAGGCTCGTTGGGCTGGAACGTCTTACGAGGCCGAGGCCGAATTTGGGAAAACTGTATTTATGTAATTGATAGCGAGGGCAACCTCCTCGAAGTTTGGAATCAATGGGACCACTTATTTGAGGGGACTGACGGTCCGGGACCGCACAAGTTAAGAATGAGTCCTTACGACGATGAAAATCGCCTCTGGCTCATAGATGAAACTGGAAATATTATCTATGTATTTTCAAACGATGGATCAAAATTAGAAATGACACTGGGTGAAAAAAACATTGCTGGCACGGATGAAACACACTATTCCCAGCCTCAAGATGTTGCTTTTTTACCTGACGGGAAATTACTTATTGCTGATGGGTTGGGGAATGCCCGTATCGTCGTTCGCGATGCTGACGGATCCTACATAAAAGAATTCGGCGAACGCGGAGAAGGTTCCCACCAATTCGCGGGTGTTCATGCTCTTGCACTTGGACCGGAAGACCGACTCTACGCTTTGGACAGAGACAAAAGAGACATTAAGGTCTTCCAGCAGACTGCTCAACGAGGCTCGTCAGCTTATCCAACCTATGAACATCGTGAGACATGGAGTGGCCTCGGTATGCCCTTGGATATTACTGTCAGTGCGGGGGCTGCTTGGGTAACAGATCTTAATCCTCCAAAGATCGTTCAATTTAATCTCGATGGGGAGCGACTTTATAGCTTCAATTTGCCTACAGAAGGCCCAGATCGATGGATTGAAATGCACTCGATGGCGGTAGACGACCAAGGAAACCTCTTCGGCACTGATAATCAGGCGGGGAGACCTCAAAAGCTGACACCAAAAACAAACGCTGACCCCTCAAACTTAGTAAGACCCGCTTACGTTCCGGAGTAAGCACCTTTAGACGCAGAAGCTACCACTATTCTGGCTAGCTTCTGCTTTCTCTATTGCCTGCGACAAGTTGTCACGCGACACTATGCCACGCTAAATCTTGCACTCAAATCTTTATAATCTCGACCTTGAAAATAAGTAGATTATGAGGAATTTTCTGTGACGGCCTTAAAAGCAAGATGCAATAAGCTTTTTTTTGTTTTTGCATCAATTTCAGTTTTCTTTTCAACAGTACTTTTTATTGATCCAGCTCTTGCCGAGCAAGAGACGAGTATTGACGAGATTGTGGTTTGGGGGACTAAAACCTCTAACAGATTCAATCCGGTCAGCAGGCTTAATCAAGAAGATATCGTCAGCATAAATGTTGCTACAACCGAAGACATTGTCAAATATGAACCGGGTGTCGTAATCCGGAGGCGGTTTATAGGAGATTCCAACGGCGTCATCGGTATGCGTGGTTCAAATATGTTCCAAACGTCTCGCTCAATGGTGTTTGCAGACGGCGTTCCCCTGCATTACCTCTTGCAATCTCGGTGGAACGGCGCTCCCCGCTGGACCATGGTTTCAGCAAGTGAAATAGCAGAAGTTGAAGTTCTCTATGGCCCCTACTCTGCAGAGTACAGTGGCAATTCAATGGGAGGAGTTATCTCGATAGAGACTGCCATTCCTCAGGATCGAGAAATTCATTTTGACACGTCCTACTTTTCACAGAATTTCTCAGATTATGGATTCGAAGATGATGTAAGTGGATATAAATCGTTCTTCTCTATCGGCGATAAAATCGGAGACACCAGTCTCTATTTCTCAGTTAACAAACTGGAGAATGAGTCTCAGCCACAAAGTTTTTATTATGCTACTCCGAGCCAAAGCTCTGTTGCGAATAATGCTTCAGGAGTAATTTCAGACCGCGATGACCGAGGAAACGATAGACTTTACTTTGGTGACACTGGCGTCGTAGACACGGAAACAAACAACTATAAATTTAAGCTTGGTCATGAAATCGGACAATGGTCGACTCTTTTAAACATTGCTTATGAGGACCGCGCGTCTATATCTAATCAAGCAAATAGCTATCTTCGAGACGAGGAAGGGAAAATAGTTTATGGCGGAAAGTTTAAATATAAGGGCGAGGTGCTATCAGCGAGAGAAAGTAGATTATCTGCGAAGTATCTCGAACGTCGCAGTTTATCAAGCGGACTTCGGCTTCGAAATGAGATTTCAGATGGTGTTGAGTTTGAAGCTAACATAAATCAGTTTAAGGTTTTGAAAGACCAAACTCGAGCTTCAGCAACCCATATACTCTCCGATAAGCATTCCGCCGCAGGACAACTAACCGATTACGGCGATACAGGTTGGAATACTGCAGAAGCGAAATTAAGATTCACCGACCTTGATATTGATGGATTGAGCATTGTTGCCGGATTCCGACACGAAACCTTTGAACTGAATCTGGATGTTTTTAATTCGGATGATTACAACGCCGGGACAAAAACAAGATACAGATCCCGCAGTGGGGGCAAAACACGAATCAATGCCATTTTCGCTCAAGCAGAATGGAACATTAATGATCGATTGAACGCTGGATTCGGTTTGCGATACGAGGATTTTAAGAGCAGTGAAGGATATTACGACAACGATGACATAAACACCGCTGCATTCGAACTCGCCAAGCTCACTAAGGAAGGAGCAAACAAAGCCTCACCGAAATTTTCTTTGGGTTACCGAATAAATGACAGTTGGGACGTTAGATACGCTTTAGCAAAGGCTTACCGCTTCCCAATTGTTGAAGAATTATTCAGCCAGTATGAAGCATACAACAACATCAGCATAGCCAATCCAGGGCTTAAGCCAGAAGATGGAGTACATCAAAACGTAACAATAGAACGCGCGCTGACAAATGGTTACTTTCGTATCAATGTATTCAGCGAAACGATAGGAAACGTTATCGAATCGCAATCAACGATAATAGATGGCGGAACATCTCTTCGAACCTTTATACCGATCGACGAGATAAAAACCAATGGCGCTGAACTGATTGTTAATGCATCGGACTTTGGCGTGAATAATTTTGACCTCAGATTTAACGTAACATATACAGACGCTGAAATAACAAAAAACGCCGCTAACCCAAAAATCGAAGGTAACACGTATCCGAGAATCCCAAACTGGCGAGGTAACGTACTCGCAACGTATCACGTCAACTCTTCCTGGGACGTTGGGGCTAGTCTCCAATATTCTAGCGACAGTTTTGGACGCTCAGACAACACTGACTATCAAAATGGGGTCTACGGGGCGCAAGATAGATATACTCGTATTGGTTTGAAATCAACTTATCGAATCTCAAACGAAATAGCTCTTGGACTCGGTGTCGATAACCTCACCAACGAGATCGCTTATGTTGCTCACCCATGGCCTGGCAGAACTATATACGCCAGCTTCGCTTACGACTTCTAGAGCTTTGATTAACAAAATCGCCTACGAACAGAACGGGACTGGCTATGATTAAGAACAGAAATTTAAAGCTAAGAAAACTTCTTTCCCTATACTCTATCGTTGCTGCCGCTGGTCTAGCAATCCTTATTTTTGCGAACTTAGCATCTGGTAAACCATGCGCGTCTGACTCTATTGGCAATCCAGTTATTACCGTCGAATGTGGGAAAGCTCCGAGTGCTACGATGGATTCCTCAGGACGCTTATGGGTGACTTTCGTTCATGATAACAATGTCTATATAGCTCATTCAGATACACTCGGGCGCTCTTTTTCCGATCCCGTCCAAGTGAATCATCAGCAAGAAAGCATTGAGTTCAATGGTGAGAACAGGCCTAAAATCTTAATTGCGGATGATGGAACTATTTTATTGTCTTGGACCCTTAAAACATCGAACCGATTCACTGGCGAAATAAGATTTACTCGATCTCGCTCAGGCGGCAAAAAGTTCGAACCTGTTCGCACAATTAATGACGATAACCTGTTCACGGGACACCGCTTTGAAAGCTTATTTTTAACCGAATCACAACATCTGTACCTTACGTGGATCGACAAGAGAGACCTTGAGACGAGTAAAATGAGCAATATAGCGTATTCAGGAGCTGCGATATATTACGCTGTGTCTGATGACCTTGGCGCAAGCTGGTCGCCAAATTATCGGTTAGCCCACAACAGCTGTGAATGTTGCAGAATTGCGACCGCATCGCGCGGTGAAAGCGACGTGGCAATTTTATGGCGCCATATATTCGAAGACAGCATTCGCGATCATGCAATTAGCACAATAAACCCTACCGGCAAACAAACACCTATCGACCGCGCAACGGTTGATAACTGGCAAATCAACGCTTGCCCCCCCCACGGGCCTGCCATGACGGGAACCAGCAATGATGACGAATTTCATATGGCATGGTTTAGCAACGGCACAAGCAATCAAGGAATAAATTATGCAAAGTATTCTTTTAACGAGCAGGTTAGCTACAACAAAGCCCAAATCGATGCTCGTCCAGGTGCCGGACATCCAGACTTAGCCAATATCGCCGGGGCTTTACACCTAGTCTGGAAAGGATTTGATGGAGAACGGACTGAATTACTTCATCAGGTCTCATATGACGGCGGCGCAAATTGGACTCCGAGACGGTTGCTCTATACGACAACCGAGAATTCGGATTACCCTCTCTTAGTTTCTTTTAAGAAAAAAGTCTATTTAAGCTGGCACAGCGATGAGCACGGATATCGTTTTGACGAGTTAACCTCAGACCCGACATTAAGTCCGCATAAAATTCTCCCATTCACCAGCAAAACTCTCAGTACTATTCGCGCGAACTTTAAAGGCAAACCTTTTTTGATGAACTTGTGGTCGGTAGATTGCGCGCCTTGTCGTATCGAGCTAGAAATGATTGGAAAACTTAAGGCCAAGCATCCAAATTTTCCGATTGCAATTATTTCCACAGACTCAATCAAAAATTATGAGACTTCCCGAGAAATTTTAGAAGATTATGGGCTCGAAAACGTGACGACATGGGCCTTTGCAGAATCGTTTGTTGAACCAATAAGGCACAGCATTGATAACACTTGGTTCGGTGAATTACCTCGGACGTATTTTTACAACGATCAGAATCAAAGAGAAGCACACAGTGGAGTGTTAACTCAAGAACAGCTAGACCGATTTAGCAAATTAGTTTTAGCGCCTTGATCACGGTCTTGCTAAACCGCTAATTCACCCGGTACTACAACTTCGATTACCAGCTTTGGTGCGACAAAAGCACGTCTTTCCCTTGTATCGTCTGAGAGGAACCATTAAAATCTTGGCGGCCTTGAGGCATTCTCGTTAAAATCCCGCATCAATAAGAAAAGGATAGCTAGACGATGGAAACACTAGTTTGGAACACAGACATGCTCGTATCGGCTATTGTGCTTGCCGTTACCTTTATCGCAATCTTTACAGAAGAGTTTCACAAAATTCATAGAGTGAAATGCGCTATGGCTGGGGCGGCCACGATGATCGTCATTGGTCAGGTTATGGGATTCTACAACCCAGAAGAAGCCGTTCACGCAATAGACTGGAATGTGGTCTTTCTCTTGGGCGGCATGATGACCATTGTCGCTATAATGATTCCAACGGGAGGCTTTCAGCAACTGGCTTACATGATAGCGGATTTCAGCAAAGGCCGCTTATTTTTGCTTCTTGCATTGATGGGTAGCTTGGTTACTGGGTTGTCCTTGCTCTTAGATAACGTAACCACCGTCGTCATATTCGGTCCATTAATTATTCTAATTTGCCAATCTCTGCGCGTCAGCGCGATTCCGTTCCTTTTGGCAGCGGCACTCCTATCTGACACGGGAGGAGTTGCCACGTTGGTTGGGGATCCACCGAACTTAATGATTGGTTCCGCTTTCAACATCGATTTCAACACCTTCCTAATTCACATGGGCTCCATGGTTTTGGTGGCTTGGGTAGTTGTTTTGGTTATGCTCAGAGTCCTTTTTAAAGAGGAGTTAGCGGTTACCCCTCATGAGTTAAATCTAACTGACAGAGAGCCTTTGGCAGATCCGAAGACTTGGTATGGTGCTCTCGCTGTTCTTGGAATCATGACCATTGGTTTTATTTTGCATAATGCGCTCCATTGGGAACCTTGGTTCGTAACCGCTCTGGGTTTGACTGCACTTGCTTTTGTTAGCAAAGACATCGATATGGAGGAGGCATTTGCCCACACAGAGTTAGCCCTTCTGATGTTCTTCATTTCCTTATTTATAATTGTAGGCGGTGTAGAGCATAGCAAGTTTTTAGAGTATCTCGGGCAGTTTATTATCCCATTCGTTCAAGCAGATTTAATGACAGCGACATTGATTCTTCTGTGGGTAGCAGCGTTTCTCTCCGCCGCAATCGACAATATTCCATTTACAGCCGCAATGATCCCGATTATTGCAGGAATGGAATCTCAGGGAATAAATGTTACCCCTCTTTTCTGGGGCTTGGCAGCTGGAGTTGGAATGGGAGGAAATGGAACGCATATCGGTTCTACAGCTAATGTGTTTATTGTCACGATTTCGGAGAAGATGGCAAAAGACGCTGGTGACCCCAGTCTAGCAATTACGCCTCTCATGTGGATGAAAAAAGGCCTACCCGTTATGCTCGTAACGCTAGTCACATGCACGTTGATTATGTACACATTCTGGGACTTTTTTGCAGCACCTATTAGATAATATTTAGAGTCGATAACGCGCAGTTAAGTACTCACGCCGACGTTGTTTAGTAACAAAAAACCCCCGCGCTGATATCAACGCGGGGGTTTTTTTTGTTTTGCTCAACTAGGGGCTGTCGCGTCAAGAACATTTACTAAATAAAGAGAGGAACAAGTTTAAGAGGATTGGTGGGTCTGGGTGGATTTGAACCACCGACCTCACCCTTATCAGGGGTGCGCTCTAACCAACTGAGCTACAGACCCATCTAAGCGCTTTCTATAATAATCAACAGCTAGGTGAGAGCAACTATTTTTAATAAATTGCACGTTAACCTGCCGAAGATTGTGACGGGCACCAACTTAAAACGACAGATTAAGTAATAGAGGTGAGCACTTTATTGAGGCGCCATCGCATCTTCGTTAAGGAGGTGATCCAGCCGCAGGTTCCCCTAC
>PAEL01000072.1 GCA_002700775.1 Gammaproteobacteria bacterium
CCAGCAGGACTCGCATGCTATTGGTTGCTGCGCCTTTCTGTGGTGCAAACGAAGAGAAGGCAGTCTAAGATTGATAACAGTGCGCCATGAGCGAAAAACGGTGCGATCAAAAAAGAAGATTGCGTAACGCTTCACCGGCTTAAACTTACCGATAGTTCCTCTTCCTATCTTTAAAAAAAGCCTTGTGGTTATTCCCTTGCGCTCGCCGGCGACATAGTCCACTCATATTCAGTTACATCGGGCACTATCTTTGTGCCAGTGCTAAATTTGAAGGGGAATTTCATACCACTCTCGAATTCGAGCTCAACGTAGTAGGCGGTATAGCCTGTTTCTGGAGGAGCTAGTTTAATTTTATAGACTCCGGGTTCGACCTCTGAGAGAGGAGATGATTGATATGCTCGGCCAATTTGCGCTTGCATGAAATTACGATCCTCTGAGTTGAATGCTTGCCAGAGTAAAACTTTCGATGGTCTATCTAAGCTTAATACCGTGATGGTGCCATCGTCTGCGACCTCCCAGGAGTACCTTGGAATTTGTACGTTGTGGACGATCGCGTGATACCAAGCATCGAGACTCTCCCCCACATCTGTTCCGCCCATGCCATGATTCGAATTCGGTACGTAGCGCAGGTGTTTCTCGCCTACTAATTGGTCCCAATAGAATTGCCAAGAATCGGGTAAGAAGAACTCGTCGCCCGTAGAGTTAAGTAAGAACTTAGGCAGCTGGAGACGCTCTCGGTATTCAAATGGTTCCACGATTTTCATTAATGCCTTAAATTCCGGGGTCCCGAGCCATGCGATATTGCCGTTGAGTACATAGTCGCTTACGGCCAAAGAGTAGGCCCCGTAGACTTCGAAATGATGCTTAAAGCTCTCTTCTAAATTGAGCATATCTATCACTATCGGAGCGATAGCGACGACTCTGCTATCCACTGCGGCGGTTGTCCAAGTTGTCCAACCGCGTTTTGACCCTCCTGCGACCACGAATTGGTCCACGGTCTCGTTGCCTCCTTGGTCACTGCCTAATAAATCAGTGACAGTATCCATAGCTCTAACCGCAGCCTTAGTCATGGGTAACCGCAGTGGCCATTTTTCTTGCCCAGTGCGAAGATATTTGTCCCAAGTGTAGGCAATAATGGAATCTTCGCTGCGCCTGCGCCCATCGTCATCGCTAAAGACCAGTGGTTGACTAGGCACACCATACAGTGTCGCTACAACAGTGTTCGTAAGGATGGCTCGCCTGATGTCAGTATCCTCAGCGGCTATGCGCATAGCTTGCTCATTATTTCCGCCGGTCAGATATAAAAATGCGATGTTGCTCTCTAGAGTTTCAGGAACGGTGACAGTTAGCTGGTGCTCCCAAACGGGAAGGTTAACTTCCTTCTCGGTGAGCCATCGTTGGCTAACCATATTGATAATAAAAGTTTTGTAACTTACTCCTTCAAATTCTCCTGAAACGGTCTCAGCCACGCTATAGCTGTAATTTGGGTCGGGAGCACGAACATATTGATCTAGCGGGGTTAGTTCAAGCTGTGCTGCTTGAAGACCACATGAGTAAAAAGTGAGTAAAAATACACCTAAAAAATTGCGTAGCAGAGAAATTAGTTTACAAGGCATAGCTTGGGCTCCAGAATGCATCGAATAACATACTATCACTGTTTTTCAGAGTAAAAAGAAAAGCTTTTGTAAAACTATAGTCGTTATAAAAGCAGGTGTGCAAACGTGTAAGTGGAGGACGATTTGTTGAGAACTATGGCTAAGTCTGGAGCCTTGGGGACGATTTCGCTTTTCGTGATGATTTTTTTTCTCTATAGGTTAGCTGCAGAGAGGGTAGAGGTGATTGAGCTGCACACACACAGTGAGGACAATGAGATCGTAACGACCCGGCTTTGGATTGTAGATTTTGAGGGATTTCAATACTTTCGTGTTGGTTCCGATGGTTCGGGTTGGTATGACATGATCCAGAATACACTCGTAAAGCAGGGCTACTTTGAGATGACCCGCGATGGAGAATCAGCGAGATACAGGTCAGAAAACAGGCCTGAAAAATCGATTGAGATAAATCAGCTCATGTATGCTAAGTACGGTTGGGGGGATGCCTTCATTGGGAAGTTAGTTGGTGGTCGCGCTGGATCGATTCCAATTCAATTAATTCCTATTTAGTCAAAGATTTTTATTTTAAGCGAATATTCATTGGAGGAGAATAACCCATAGACAGCGTGCGTCGATATTGGTTGAGGTTTCTCTCGTCACGCCCTACTCTAACCTTCTGGTGAGGGTAGGTTTTCTGAAAACTTTAACGGAGTAAATATTATGTGCGATTTAGATACACAGAGGGATGTTGACGCGTTCGTTAGCGAACAAATCGATGGCGGTAAGGATCTTTCTCGAAGAGATTTTGGCAAAATTTCAATGGCGGTCACTGTCGGCATGTTGTTACCGCCGGTATCTAATGCTCAGGCAGTTACGGAGTCGGATGTGAGAGTTGAGACTCCAGATGGAATTGCTGATTGTTATTTTGTGCATCCTGCATCGGGGGAACATCCGGCGGTAATAGTCTGGCCTGATATTTTAGGTCTCCGTCCTGCGTTCAGGCAAATGGGGAAGCGGCTGGCACAGTCTGGTTTCTCCGTGTTAGTTGTTAATCCCTTTTATCGGGACGCCGTGTCTCCTGTTGTTGGTGAGGGAGCAAGTTTTAGTCAACCTGAGACTCGTGCAATAGTCCTTCCAATGGCAAGGAATTTAAACGCGGAAACTCATTTTTCGGATGCGCGCGCAATGATTTCATATTTAGATCAACAAGCCGCCGTAGACACAACTAGGCTCGTGGGCACTATCGGTTATTGCATGGGTGGGCCCATGGTTATGCGAACGGTTGCGGCTGTCCCCGAGAGAATGGGTGCAGGTGGAACGTTCCACGGTGGTGGATTGGCAACTGAGGCAGAGAATAGCCCTCACAGGCTTATTCCAGAAACTCAGGCCAGTATGCTTCATTGCATAGCAGCGAACGATGATGAGAGCTCCCCTGAGGCAAAAGGGATGTTGAGAGAGGCGTATGCAGACTCTAATATTCCAGCAGAAATTGAGGTTTACCGAGACACCTTGCATGGTTGGTGCCCCCCTGATTCTCTTGTTTATAATGAAATTCAGGCAGAGCGTGCTTGGAGTCGAATGCTCAACTTATTTGAAAACGCACTCGCGTAATCTCAGCGATTGCTTTCGAGCTCGAGCTCAAAGAGTTCTCGCAACGTGCCGCGCCAAGCGCGGTACTGTTGCTCCATGGTACCGGTGAGCCCGTATACTTGGGTGTTCAATTCGAGCATTGCTGGTGCTAGTTCTTGGTTAAAGCCTTGGGCGAGCTCGGTAAATTCATGCTCGTAAATCTTGCTCCATTTAAATCGGTCATACCGCTGGCTTAGGGCGAGAAAGTTGCGAGAATTTCCATAACTAGCAGACGAGCGCGACCCTTCAGCATTTTTTCTTTTTCCTTCTACAATTTCGTCAAGAGAGTATTTTCGCCAAAGAACGTAAGCTGGTTGAATGTCCGTGTATAACGTCTCGTAATATTCGTCTACCGTATCGACGAAAAGCTCATGTCGATCTTGCATGTCCTTAACTCGAGCAAAAATTGGATCGTTATCCGCGGGAAAGCGAGTCGGGACCAGGCGTCCGTCGGGGTTCGTAATGAGGCTTCCTTCAAACGCGGCTGGGGCCATATCGACGGCATAATTTAATTGGGTAACTTGATTAATCTCATTGCGCTCTGCTTGTGTTAGGAGATCTCGAGACAGGAGGATGTCGTTAGCAATTTGAGAGTAGAGGTCTGTAAATGGATCTTCGTAGTTAGCTCCATCGAACCGGTTACCAAAAGTGAAGCGCGTTGAATTTGGGTAGTCTGAAATTGTAGCTAAGTCTGTATAGTAATTTTCAAACCAAATACGGTTAGTACTGTCCATGGCCTTAACGAAAAGTTCGAGCCTCACCCCGTCCGACCTAATTATTTCACCGCTAACTGTGATGTCGAATGTGGGGTCTCTGTCAGGTAGCACTCTTACGGCCCCCCAGTTATTTGACGCCTCCAGTGCGTTGCTGAGAAGGTGTGGCAGAAACCGAGTTTCCTTTTGAGTTATTTCCTCGAAAATCCATGCTCCAAATTTTTTAGTTTCCGATGGGTTTAGCTTGGTTGAGGTGAAATTTTGCACATTGACCGAAAGTTGTTGCTTAGTTTCAGGTGCAGACTCGGCAATTATCAGCTCAATTTCTCCAAGTGGCTCTGAAAAAGCGACTTCCTCATCGATAGGGGTATTAGAGAGGGGTAAGGAGCTCGTTTGATTGCAACTAGCCAAACCCACAGTAAAAAGGAAACTTAAGAGCGCTCGCATTAAGCAGTGATTCATCTTAGCCCTTCTGTGCGGCTGCAAACTCTGCCGCGGCTCAACGTCTGATCACACTGAATATCAGGAGCGGGTGCGTCATAGCGAGTGAAAGCTTGTACGAGGCTGAATGACTCTCGGTTTCTACTGTTAATTGTGATAATAAGGTTAAGTTCTTTGCGGTTAGAACTTACGTTGAAGCGATGGACTATGGAGAGTTCACCTGGTAGCGTTGTTTGGAAAACGAGTTGTTGTTGATCCCATCCGCATGCTTCTACTCCAAACTCATTGGCAAAGGTCTGTATAACCTCGTACCCCAGGCCACACACGAGAGTAGAATCATTTCGGCGGGTTATCCTGATTTCGTCAAGAGTTTGGGTGATGTTAAGCGTAGTTTGTCGACTGACATATTCGGCGAGTCTGGCTAGTTCAACAACGCTTGCGGTGCTGCCGCTACTTCGTGGTAGATTGATACTGCCCACGCTGATAGGTGGTTGCACAACATTACGCCTCGGTGACTGAGAGGTTTGTCTTTGAGCGGCCTCTTGGCGCATTCGCATTTTTCTATTGAGTTCATCGCGCCAGTTATCGCTGCGACGAAAATCTTTCTCCCAACTTCCAGAAAAATCAAGGCGGAGAGGTTTATTTAGATCAAGGACAGTGAGCTTTTCTTCAGCACCAAAGGTGAGATTGGACAATACAATTAGGATCACTATTGCTAGAGTGGGGGATGATTTGTGAAAGGTCACAAAAGTTTTCATAACATCATTATATGCGGTCTAATCATTTAAGTTGTGTTAAGAGTAGCATGTTGGGCTTTGAAGAGCATTGATGCTGAGTGCGACCGTGAGTTTGAGATCAAAGTAAAAAAATCATTTTGGAGTAAGCAATCATGTCTCCACATAGTACATTTAATTTGCGTGTTGTCCCGGGGGTTTTTTGTTTATTTGTTTTTATGGGAGCTTGTGGTTTTGTTGTTAACGATACCGTCGCTCAAGACAACTACTCGCAAGATCTTGTTACTGCGTTTTGGCGGTCTACGTCCGAGGAGCAAAGGAATAAAGTCGTTGAGGATTTAATTAAAGCGAGTCCCGATGCTCCAACTCTGTATCGCTGGTTGCAGGCAGGCCCACAGTTTTCGGTCGACGTTGAAACTGGGGTAGTTGAGAGGACTCGATTTAATAAATCTGGGATGGAAATGCCTTACGTCATTTTGATCCCCCCAAGTTATACGCCGACGAAAAGCTACCCTGTGGAATTCATACTTCATGGAGGTGTTGGTCGCAAGAAGTGGCGTGAAGGGGATACTTTCTGGCGAGGTGGTTACGATTCTCTGAAACATCCGGATAAAATTATCGTGGTACCAGCGGCTTGGAATGCCGCATATTGGTGGCAATCAGAGCAAGCTGAAAGCTTGCCGGAGATTCTTAAAGCCATCAAGCGAGAGTATAATGTGGATGATAATCGGGTCTCCCTTACAGGCGTGTCAGATGGAGGGACTGGGGCATATTTTTTTGCTTTCAAGCAGCCTACCCCTTGGGCATCTTTTTTACCTTACATAGGGAATGCCGCGGTTCTGCGCAACCCGCAGAGTGGGGGAGGTTATCGGCTTTATTTTGAAAACTTACTCAACAAACCTTTATTTATAGTAAACGGTGAGAATGACCCCCTGTACCCCGTGTCTTCTGTGGCGCCGTTCATAAAAGTTTTAGTTGATGCGGGGGTTAAGCATACTTTTGTTCCGATTGCGGATGGCGGACATAACCTTAATTGGATGCCAGGCCAAGCCGCTGACATTGAAAGTTTTAAAAAGCAAAACCCAAGAGTGCCTTTGCCGGACTCAATTCAATGGGTTGCAGATCGGGCTGATATTTATAACCGAAATCATTGGCTCCGTATCGATTCCCGAGCGGGGTCTAGTTCGCCGGCAGTCGTTGCTGCTACAAGAAAAAGCAATCGAGTGGTTTTAGACACTGTTGGTGTGAGCGCTGTTACATTACTTATAAGCCCTGAGCAATTTGATTTTGAAAAGCCGTTCGAGGTGGTAGCAGACGGTAAACGGGTTTTCGCAGGAGAACTAATTTTTGATAAGTCCGTGATGTTAGACTGGGCGGCGGTTGATCTGGATAAGAGTATGCTTTTTGCGGCGGAACTGAATTTAAAAATAAAACCGCGTTAGCGTCAAATCGGTTCGTGTTTTAGAGTGTAGATTCATTAAAAAGCGCTTGATATATTGAGCGTCTTAAGAATGACGTCGGGTTGATGAGGCGCATAGTGATAAGGGAGAAAGAGAGGTGAAAAGAATGGACATGTTTTCTACTAAGTTAAATAGCTGTTTTTCGTCTTGGGTATTGCTTGTTTTGTGTGGTGGGGCGGCACTCAATGTCAGCGGTCAGGAAACTGGTAATGCTCGCGGGCCCATCATAGATATGCCTTACGAGATAGTTAGTGGTTGGCTGGACCCATTCCAAGAAAAAGGTTTTGCGTTCGGAGGTAATTCTGCGATCTGGGCGGAAACGCAAGACCGCATTATTATAAACCAACGAGGCGAGACGATATTGCCTTACCCTATACCTGAAGATTTTGCAGGATTTGCTGGGTCACTGGGTATTAATGTTCTCAGGGAAGCGAATCGCCGAACGTGGCAGAATTGTCTGTTTGAGGTGGATGCTAACGGGAAGCTGCTGAGTGTTTGGGATCATCTAGATTATCTCTGTGAGGGAGCGGATGGTCCTGGACCTGAGCGCATTCGGGTCAATCCATACGATCCTGACCGCAAATTATGGATTGTCAATCAGACACATCATGAAATTCATGTTCTCTCTAATGATGGGAGTGAGGTCATCGCGACTTACGGGGAAAGAGGTGTGCCGGGCAAGGATGCAGACCATTATGGAAGCCCGCAGGACGTGGCTTTTCTTCCTGATGGTCGCATTTTGGTAGCTGATGGACTACTCAACCATCGGGTGATTGTTTACGACGGCGAGATGAATTACTTGGGTGAGTTCGGAAGCCAAGGAGACCAGCCGGGTCAATTTAATACGATTCATTCGCTCGCCGTCGGTCCTGGCGGGCGGGTCTTTGTGACAGATCGTTCTGGTAATAACGGAGTGAATTTATATCGAACTACAGATGATCCGGCCGTTTTTGAATTTGAGCGCTCGATCGGTGGGCCTCTCACCTTGCCTTTAGATATAATTGTTAATGAAGACGATTTTTGGATTACAGATCTCGGACCGTTGCGATTTATAAATTTTGATTTTTACGGCAACATTAAAAACACTTGGTTGGTCCCTGCTGGACTTCCCGATGGTTACTTAGAGGTACATTCGTTCTCTGTGGATCCAGCTGGAAACCTTTACGGAGGTGACAATCAGTATGGGCGCACACAAAAGTTTATACCTAAAGCTGAATCAGACGCCGCCTTGCTCATCGAGCCGCCTTGGGTCGCACGTTAAGGGTTTTTTCGCCCATGCGCTTTGATAAGAGCTTGTGGTCAGCAGCAATATTCGTGTTGGTGAACCTTTGTTTTGTGGAGGCGTTTGGGCAATCTTCGAATCGCCTGAATAAAGTTATTTCTCAGATGGAGGAGGGTAGGCCAGCCTTAGGCGTCCTATCCTTCGATTATTCACTTACAAATGCCAGAGCACTTTCTTCCAGCGACCTTGATTTTGTCATTATCGATATGGAGCATTCTCCATTTGATGTTGAGCGACTCAGAGAGTTCCTCCTTGGAATGACCAATAAACGCCGGATTTTGGAAAAGCAAAGCCTGCAACCCGACGTTGTGCCTTTTGTTCGCATCCCGAAAATTGGCAGAGAAAATTTTCTGTCACAGGTCAAGCAAGTATTAGACGTAGGTGCCTTTGGGGTCATGTTCCCCTCAGTTGATAACGTGGAAGAAGCGCGTTTGGCGGTAACGGCGATGCGTTATCCGCAATTATCCGGTTCGCCCGATTTGACGCCATTGGGCTTGCGTGGGCGCAACCCTTCCAATGCTGCCTGGTATTGGGGGGTTGCAAATTATCAGCGCATTGCAGACACGTGGCCGTTGGATAGAGATGGCGAGTTATTGAGTATAATTCAAATAGAGACTCCCGAAGGGGTTGCAAACTCTTCGGAAATTGTTCTTGTGCCGGGAGTCGGAGCCATTTTTATCGGCCCTTCGGATCTGAGTGCTGCGATGGGGTTTGAAAGCCCAAATGCACCAGAAGTTGAAACTGCAATACAAACGGTTCTAGCTGCTTGTCTCGCGAGTGGCGTGCCGTGTGCGATAACGACTGGCCCGAATGATGTAGTGGCAAGGTTGGAGCAAGGTTTTAGAATTGTTACAGTGGGGGTTGATTACGGCATTTCAGCTTCGACCTCTGAAGCATTGCTATTAGGTCGAGGCGCAATGAATTAAATTACCAGGAAACTTGTTCAGCTTTAGCTTGGCGGGCGATTCCTTTGAGAACGGCAGTTTTTATTAAAGTAATTTTTTTAGATCTGACTTGGTAACCTTACCCATGGCATTCCGAGGAAGTGAATCTAATATTCTTAGTTTTTTAGGTATTTTATAAGCAGACATTCGACCATCACACCATGTTTTAAGGTTCTCTTGGCTTAATGAAGCGCTAGGCCTCAATACGACAAACGCTGTTACGGCCTCGCCCCAGGTCTCATCGGGTGCACCGATTACTGCTACTTCTTCAATTTTTTCATGGGTTAACAAGACGCCTTCAATTTCTAGCGCTGAGAGTTTATAGCCACCAGATTTGATTATGTCGATTGATGACCGGCCCATTATGCGATAGTAGCCCTTATCAATAACCGCAACGTCGCCCGTGCAGAACCATCCGTCGACGAAGCTTTTTTCAGTGGCTTGCGGGTTGTCCCAGTATTCAAGGAACACGTTAGCTCCCCTAATTCGAATTTCACCGGGCATATTTTGTTCTGTAATGTGCTCATGCTTGTCGTTAAAAAGTCCTACGGTTACGCCAGGCAATGCTTGACCAACATGACCCGCTCGCCTTTCTCCGTGATATGGATTTGAAATTCCCATACCGATTTCGGTCATGCCATAGCGCTCCAAGAGTACTTGGCCGGTAAGCTCATTCCACTGATTGAAAAGTTTTACGGGACAAGCCGCAGAACCTGAAATATTAAGTCGCATGTCACTGAATCCCCGACAAATTTCATACGTTTTTTCTTCGGGGAGTGTCTCAAGGTATTTTATCAATTTGACATAAATGGTGGGGACCGCCATAAAAAGGTTGTATCTTCCTGTTGCAACTGAGTCACATATTTTTGAAATGTCAAAGCTCTTATAGAGATCTATTGTCGCGCCGGCCCACAACCCACAACTTAGAATATTTACAATTCCATGAATGTGGTGAAGTGGAAGAAACAACGGAATAACATCCTCGCTCGTCCACTCCCACGCGTCCGCGAGAGTGGTGATTTGTGAATTTATTATTTTGTGTGAGCTCACTACGCCTTTTGGTTTGTTTGTAGTGCCGCTTGTAAACAACATCATAGCTCTTCGAGAGGGGTCAATAGTTGGTAAATTTTGTCCCTCATTTTTATCTAGAATTCCCTGGACGTCGATTAATTCTATGCCGAGAGTTAAGCACAGCTCCGATAGCGAGGCCTTATAATCGCCGCAAGCAATCATCTTCGTTACTTTTGCGCTGGTTAAATAATGTTCCAACTCACTAACGGCAGACGCTACATTGAGGGGAATCGCGATGCCCCCTGCTCGCCAAATTCCATGCATAGTTGTGACGTAATCGCAACTCGCCGGAATATAAAAAGCGACACGCTCCTCTTGAAGGTCTGAGCGATTGCCCAGTAATCCTTTGGCGAACTCATCTATTTTTTTATTTAATTCTGCGTAGGTAGTTCGATTGCCATTTTCTACAAGGGCGACCTCATTATTTTTAGTATTTAATTTAGGAAATAGCTTAATCATTCTTTTTTCTCTGCGTTAATTATTGATTGCCTTAAGCGTAAATAATCAAAGATTAGTTTTGTTTCTCAATGTGACTAGAAAATGCTGCCTACAAGTAAGAAGAGTAGCGACGGGCCTAACAGACAACCTATTCCTGTGTAGAAGGTTGCTGTCATCGCTCCGTAAGGAACTAATTTCGGGTCGGTTGCAGCGAGTCCAGCAGCAACGCCACTGGTTGTTCCCATTAACCCCCCAAAAACCATGGCCGACTGCGGATTGTCTAACCCAATTGATCGTGCAACAAGTGGAGTTCCAATCATAACTAAGATTGATTTTATTAAGCCAGCTGCCACGCTCAAAGTTATTACTTCCCCAGACGCTCCTATGGCCTCCCCAGTGACAGGGCCTACAATGTATGTAACCGCTCCAGCTCCAATGGTGGTGATTGCTACGGGATCATCGTAACCAAAGCCCACTGCCACGGCGGCGCCAACAACAAAGGAGACAATTACGCCAGCGAATATTGAGATAACTCCTGCAACGCCTGCTTTCTTCAGTTCTGATAGTTGGACTCCGAATGCGGTAGAAACGATCGCGAAGTCACGCAGCATACCTCCGCCCATCAGACCTATACCGCCGAGTAAAGAAAAATCTGCAACCCCTTTGTCGCCGCCTGTCATGATGCCTCCTAAGTAGGCGGCGATGAGACCCAATGCGATTGCGATAGCGGATCCATGGATTCTCCCTCTTGTGAGTTTGTCTGCGATAAAGTAGGAAAACCACATAACGCCCCCTACCGTGGCAAAGGCGACAACAAGATTATTTCTTACAAAGACTGTTTCAAAAAGCTCAATCATTCAGAACCTCGCTCTGGTTTTTCTCCGATTTTGCTCAGTATTGGAACGAGCGCAAAGCTTACAGCGACGGCAGCAATACCCGCGGTGAGGGCGAGGAGACCACCTTCGGTGGCTGCTGCGACATTCTGTCGCGCAGCCATCGCAATCACGATTGGAATATACATGGCGCTCCAAAATTGTATTCCCGCCCCCGCGTTTCCTTCAGTAATTTTCCGAAACATGGGAGAATTACTGGCGAGGACGAGTAATAGCATGGCAATACCAACCCCACCGACATTTGCATCGACCCCTATGGCCAGGCCAACAGCCTCACCAATCACCATGCCGATCAATAGGCAGCCGGAGAGGAGTGCAACACCGTAAATAAGCATTTTGATTATCCTTTGTGTTTAATAAAAGTCTCTCAAATTACATGGGCGCTTTCATACTTTTTGTAAAGATGTGATCTGTGCGCACAAACTGAGTTTGTTTGAGAACTGGATCTGATTTAAACACGTTTGACGAACGAGTAACAAAGCTAATTAATTGACAGTGCTAAGGCTTTTATAGGTTAATTACGCTCTTATTTTCCGAAACTAGTTTTTTGACAAGGTCTACAACATGATGGCGGTTTATACAAAAATATTTCGAGGACTTTTAGTGAGCCTCGTTTTTATTAGCTTCAGTTTTGCACAAAATGTGACAACCGAAATTCTTGAGAGTGCGCAAGATTACTCTGATCGATGGGTAACCTACGGACGCAACTATGGTGCTTGGCGGTTCATTCCTGATAAGGAGATAAATAGAGATACTGTTGCTGACTTGCGGCCCGTGTGGATCAAGCAAACGGGGGTAACTGGCGGGGCGTTTGAAGTCACTGCGCTGGTCAATGACGGCAGGATGTATCTCACGACAGCTAACAGCCATCTTATCGTGGTTGACCCGCAAACGGGAGACGAGCTTTGGCGATACGATCACGATTTTGAAAATGTCGATTTGTGTTGTGGTCCACATAACAGGGGAGTTGCACTTTATGAAGACATGGTCTTCTACGGGACACTCGATGCGCGACTTATAGCATTTGATGCGGAAAGTGGTATTCAATTGTGGGACACGGAGGTTGGAGATTATCGTGAATCTTATTCGATTACCGGAGCACCGCTTGTTGTGAAAGATATGGTTCTTATTGGTGTTGGGGGGGGCGAGTTTGGCATTCGTGGTTATATAGATGCCTACGATGTCTACACAGGAGAGTTGAGATGGCGATTTTATACTACGCCCGCAGAAGGGGAATTGGGGAACGATACTTGGGAGGGAGATTCTTGGAAAACAGGTGGCGCACCCACGTGGGTTACCGGAACCTATGATCCCGAAACTGACTGGGTATTTTGGGGAACTGGAAATCCTTGGCCAGATATCAACAATAAAGTTCGAGCGGGAGACAACCTTTTTTCTAATTCAGTGATCGCGTTAGATGCGGATAGTGGGGCGCTTCAGTGGTATTTCCAAACTTCACCCAGAGACGAGTTTGATCATGATTCAACATCCGAGCCTATGATAATTGATGAGATGTATGAAGGTGAACTACGAAAAATGATAGTTCAAGTTTCGCGTAATGGTCACGTATATGGCCTTGATCGGTTAACCGGAGAGTTCTTGTATGCTGGAGAATACACTCGGGTAAATTGGGCAGAGCGCGATGAATCTGGTAAACCTGTGCTAAAGGAAGCTTTTAAAGAACCAGCTAACGAGATGGTTTTTCCCGGTCTCTACGGTGGGAAAAACTGGCCGCCTGCCGCTTATAGTCCTGATACTCATATGCTGTATATTCCTACCACCGAGTGGGGTACACGATTCATTCGCAGAGAAGGTGAAGCTCGGGCTGGGACCATGGATTTGGGAGGGATGCCTCAATTTGACGTTAGTGGAACCGGTTGGGTAGTCGCTTTTAATATGTTGTCCGGGGAAATTGATTGGCAGGTGGAGATGCCCGGTAATTTTGCATGGGCAGGTACTTTAGCCACGGGAGGCGGGCTAGTTTTTTCAGGAGCACCTGATGGTTATCTCTATGCTTTAAATGATGAAACGGGGGAGGTGTTATGGAAATTTCAGACCGGTAGTGGTCTGTATGCACCACCTACGAGTTTCACTATAGACGGAAAGCAATACATTGGGATTGCGTCGGGTACAAGAAATCCGGCTACTCGCGCTGGCGTGGCAACGGGGATATCTCCTGGAAACTATATTTTATTTGGTCTGTAGAAACTCACTAAAGAGCTGGCGTGATTAGGGTATGAATAATTTATTTAGAAGTGCGCGTAGAAGTTTGGCGATTGGGATTTTGTCCGCCTTGTATACGTCCCCAGTGATTGGTGGTCTCGGTGAGGGCTTAGAATTATATAATTCATATTGCTCTGTTTGCCATGGGGAAGCTGGTGAAGGCCAAGCAATGGGGAAATCGCTTAATGATCGTAGTGCTAATTCTTTGAGCGATGCAGAGGTTTTGGACGTAATTAAACATGGTCGCTCAGGCACTGGAATGGCAGGGTGGGGTGATTCTTTTGACGATGGGGAAATCCTTGATATCGCAAATCATGTCCGTTCGCTTCAGGGGAGATCTGGTATTATGCTTACAGAAAGAAAAGCCTTGGTAGACACCCCAGAGATAATCGCAGGGAGGGCCTTATTTAAAGGTAAAGGGAAATGCGTTACTTGTCACAGTTACGATGATGACGGAGGTAGCATAGGTCCCGCGCTTGATGATGTTGCTCAACGTCTAAGCGAATCGGAGCTAAAAGAGGCACTACTGGACCCATCTGCAAAGGTTGCGAAAAATTATAGAGCGAAAAAGGTGACGAAAACTGATGGTACCATTGTTGTGGGACGGTTCCGAAATGAGTCCGATAGAGCCTTGCAGATACAGAGCGAAGACGGACGGAGGTGGATTACATTTTTCAAAGACCGAGTATCGTCCATCACAAACGAAGAGAGCTCTCTGATGCCTGATGTGTTTTCGACGCTAGAAAAAACCGAACGGGAAGAAATTCTGGCATTTCTTCGCGCACTTTAAAACGCTATTCAGTTTACAAAAATACAGTCCGGATTTTTTCCACTTTTTCTCGAGTCGACCCAAGTTTGTTCAGCAGAGCTCATCAATGTTTGAAGTGTTTCAATTCTTGATCGAGGGGACGGGTGGGTAGAAAGTAGTTCAGGCGCTCTTCGAGATTTGTTTCCAGTCATCTTTTGCCATAAGACCACGCTTTCAAGAGGGTCGAACCCAGTTTCCGCCATTAACTGCAAGCCAATTTGGTCGGCTTCGCTTTCTTGTATTCTGCTAAACGGGAGCAAAAGTCCTATTTGTGCTGATGTGTCTATAGCTTTAACCGTGCTCTCTGAAACACCAAGAGCTTGAGCAGCTATGACCCCAAGATTACGTATTGCTGCTTGGCTCGCTCGTTCGTTTCCGTGCTGCGCAAGGACGTGGCCAATTTCATGCGCTATCACTGCTGCCAATTGATGCTGGTTATCAGCGACTCCCAAAAGACCCTCGTAAACACCAATCTTACCGCCGGGCAGGGCAAAGGCATTAATTTGTGGGTCTTTAAACGTAGTTATTTCCCAGATAAATTTACGTTTTGCAGTATCGTCTAAGCCAAGAATAAGGTTTTCAGCAACACAGTTAACGTAGTCCACCGTTTCAGATTTTGCGCTCATTGGAGTGGACTCTTTAATCGCTCTGTAAATACTATCCCCTTGAGACGCCATCTCACCTTCAGAGTAAAGCGTCACTTGCTTGCGGTTAAGGGGTGACGATGTACATTGAGATAAAAATATTAATAAGGAAATTAAAACAATATCTGATACCCTCACGGCTCATCTTAGCTCCCTGTGTGCATTTTTGTCGAAATTATTGCTCTAAATCTTCCCACTCTAAAAACGCTTTTTCTAGGTCTTTTGAAATAGAAGCAGATTTTTTAAGTATTTTTTCAACCTCGTCGGGTGTCTGGTCGTAAAAACCCGGATTGGACATTAAGCCCTCGATCTCTGAATGCATGCTCTCTAATTTGTAGATATGTTTAAGTAAGGCTGCAATTTGTTTTTTCTTATTTTGGGAGATGATGTTTGATTTTTTTGTTCCGGCTTTTTTGCCTGGCTTTGAATTCGTACTTCTCGGAAATGCAAGTGGCTCCGACGGCCGTGTACTTCGGGTTTTTGATACCTCATTAATATTTCCGCCCTGAGTCGTCCAATCTGTATAACCGCCAACATACTCTTTTACTGAGTAATTTTCTTCAAAAACCATAATAGAAGTGACAACATTATCCATAAAGCTGCGGTCATGGCTCACCATTAAAATTGTTCCAGTAAATTCAATCAAGAGCTCTTCGAGAAGTTCTAACGTCTCGATATCAAGATCATTGGTGGGCTCGTCGAGCACGAGAATATTAGCGGGCTTACTAAAAACTTTGGCAAGGATGGCTCGACTCTGTTCCCCGCCTGATAAGGCTTTTGCAGGTGTCCGAATTTTTTCCGGAGGAAATAGGAAATCGCCTAAATAACTTATTGCATGTTTTTTTGTACCATTGAGCTCGATAAATTCTTGGCCACCGCAGACATTGTCGATTAGGTTTTTTTCAAGATCAAGGTTGTCGCGTAGCTGATCGAAATAGACGATTTCTAGTTTCGTTCCAAGTTTTACTTCTCCTTCAGTCGGGTTAAGCTGGCCGAGGATTATCTTGAGCAACGTAGATTTTCCAGCACCGTTTGCGCCTATTATACCGATTCGGTCGCCACGCATTATCGTAGTAGAAAAATTTCTTACAATAGGACTGTCACCGAATTGGTGGCTTATATTGTTAATGTCCGCAACAATTTTTCCAGACTTTTCGGCATCACTGACTTTAAATTTGGCATTTCCCTGCAGTTCTCGCCGAGAGCTTCTCTCTTGACGCATTTTTTCAAGAGACCGAACACGACCTTCGTTTCTGGTTCGCCGAGCCTTAATACCTTGCCTTATCCACACCTCCTCTCGTGCTAATTTTTTGTCAAATAACTTAGCGGCAGTTTCTTCGTTCGCAAGCTGTTCGGCTCGAAATCGAAGAAATCTCTCAAAGGTACCCTCAAGCTGGCGTAGATGTCCGCGATCAAGTTCAACTATTTTATTTGCGACGTTTTGTAAAAAGCGTCTATCGTGGCTAATTGTTAGTAGCGCGCCTTTATAATCTTGCAGACTCTTCTCAAGCCATTCGATCGCCGGTATGTCTAAGTGATTAGTTGGTTCGTCTAAGAGAAGAAGATCCGGCTCGCGTACTAAGGCGCGAGCGAGAGCAACTCGTTTGCGCCAGCCGCCAGAGAGCTCTCGCATCAATTTTTTCGGTGGGAGTTGCAGTTGCGAAATTATTGTGTCAATTTTTTGACTTAGGCTCCATCCATCTTTCGCCTCAAGTTCGTTCTGTATGTGTTCGAGTTGAGCAGAGCCAGTTGTTTCGAAATTTTCAATGAGGTGATTATACCTCTTCAGTAATGCCCCTATTTCGGTGAGTCCATCGGCTACGGTGTCGTAAACGGATTGGTCATCAGCATTTAGCAGAGATTGTTCTAGCCATGCTATTTTTAGTGTTGGACGAATCCATCGCTCTCCGCCATCAAGGATGACCGATCCTTCGATCACTTTCATTAACGTGGTCTTTCCGGTTCCATTCCTACCTAGTAAACCGATCCGCGTGCCGCGTTTAATTTCAAAATCAACCTCATCAAGAACGATATGGGTGCCGAAATTCAGAGAGGCTTTGTCAAGTTTTAGGAGTGGCATATTCTCGCTAGTTTCTCCGAGTAAAGGAAGGCGCTCTGGTAACACTTAATAACTGAAAGTATGGTATAGGCTTTATTTAAAGTTCGAACTGCATACCCTCTTCGGCAATATTAAACCCCTTATTTTGGACAATGTCTGAAGCTTTGCTCTCCGCGTCGAGCATAGGGTTGGTATGGTTCATGTGAATAAAGAAGATTTTTTGTTTTTCGATGGGTTCCAAAGTTTGAAATTTCTCCATGCTTTCTGTCACGAGTGGATGCGGGATTTTTGACATATCTCTTCCTGGGAGTTCTCCCGGAGAGAAGAAGGTCGCATCAATGAACGCATAGTCTACATTTCGAATTTCAGTCACGATATCTCGTTCCCAAAGTTCCCACTTGTTTATGTCTGGAATAAAAAGTGCGGTGTGGTTTGGTCCTTTAATTTTATAGCCAACAGTCTCAGAAAACTCGTCTCTGTGTGGTACCAAAAAAGGGGTAATTGAAACTGATCCGAGTACAACCTCGCTGTCGGCCTTAAGGAGGCTCAGCTTGATATTTTCATACTCTGAGAGTTGACTCCACGGGGCGTTGTTTAAAAGAAAATCTCTCATTCGCGGCATAGCGTAAACGGGGACGTTGGTCGATGCCATTGCTTCATGACCCAGATACATGAGACCAGTGTAGTGGCCTATATGAGCGTGGGTTAAAAATATTCCGCTGAGCTGATGATCCGGAGCTATTGTTTGTAAGAGATAAAGTTGCTCGGGAAAATTTGGTGTAGCTTCGAATAAGTAAGTGGCTTTCCCCCTCGAATCGATTACTGCCAGAGAAGTTGCTCCGCGTCGCAGACTGGATTCCTCCCAAGCTGGGATGCAGTGTTTGGCCATGCAGCCAGCTTGAGGATATCCGGCATCTTGCACCACTCCGAGGATGCTCAGCGCAATTAAATTTTCCTCCGAAGCTTCCCCGATAGGAAAAATTAAAATATGAAGAA
>PAEL01000073.1 GCA_002700775.1 Gammaproteobacteria bacterium
CGATCTCAAAACTTCCACTGCGGAGCAACCAAGGGGGCGGGCCCTCGCCGGAGACAGGTTTAAACTTGATAGGTTCGCCCAGAAAATAACCAAATCCGCGGCTGGCCCACATCCCAAGCATGCGTAACCACATCCCCGCGGCTGCGCATTCACTGTAGGAGGTATGGTGATGTTCACCGCGCAGTGCGAGGCTGCGCCTTACAATCCTGGCATTGATGGGAGCCATGAAAAATTTTGAAACTGCACCGTAAGCTGAGTCAAAGGTCCACTTAAATGTTTGAGGCATGCCGTCAGCGGTTCCTGGTGCGTCGGTTTCGGCTCCGGTAACTCCGGGCATTAGGAGATAAGGGTCTGCCTCCATCGCATCCGTGAATTTACCGGACCTCTTCGCCCGAGCAGCCGCCTTCCCGGAGTTTAATGTGCCCCCAGAAAACGAACCAGTGTAACGAGTGTAGACGCCGCGAAGCTCAACTCGTTGGTTGGGCTCATCGTTCAGGGACCCAGCTGCGATAAAGGCACCGAGGTCGGAGGGTATTGAATCAACGCCGCCGCCCAGAATCACTTTCGCTCCTGACTCGCGCGCGAGGTCATGGAAGGTGTCGATCATTTCTGCTTGCCAGAAGCCTTCGCCGGCGAGGTCGGAATAGTGGACGCCAGTGCGAGCGCACTCCCCCAAAAGCGCAGCGCCATTGTTAACAGAGTATGGGCCCGCGCAATTGAGAATTACTTTGGTGCGCGAGACCATTGCGCTCACTGCTGCGGAGTCCTCGAGGTTTACGCATAGCACCTCAGGGTGGCTCTCCAGTTTGGCAGACAGCCCCTCGAGCTTGCTTTGAGTGCGGCCTGCAATAGCCCAGGGTTTGCCTTTAAGCTCGGGGTGGGTGTCAAGGTAGTGGGAGACCAACTCGCCCGTGAATCCGGTCGCGCCGTAAAGGATCAATACCAATGATTCTGTCATTATTGTGGTTTCCTGGTAAAAAATCAGAACTGTAGTTTTGTGGGCTCCGTGCGAGTAAGAAAATTCCTCACTCGTAACCGAAACGCGTCGTCAGAACGTCGTCATTTTTAAGTACTGTTGTAAATTATTTTCGATCCATCCAAGTGTTTCAAGCCCTGTTTCTTGTGTTCTCGAGCGCCTCAGAATTCCGATGAGACCGTGAACGGATGCCCAAATACTAACTGCTTTTATCATTATCTCTTTCTCAGTTGCGGTCGGGATAAATGCTCTCACCCCCGTAATTATTCCGTTGAAGGATGCTGTTGATATAGCTTCTAAATCTGGGTAGAGAGACATATCTATGTCCTTACTCTCGAACATCAGATCGTAGATATGAGGATATTCTAAGCCAAACTTAATGGTCTGAGCTCCATAAGCGGAAAAGCTGCCGTCAACATCCGGATTTTTCTGACCTTCGGACATAAATTGAAAGCCCTTCAGCATCAGCGCTGCTTTGAGATCGCCCTTGTTTTTGAAATGGCGATAAAAGGCAGTTGTTGAGACCTCAGCTTTTTTTGCTACCGAGCGCATATTAACGGCCTGCCAAGACTCATCCACGCAAATTTCCCAAGCAATGTCGACAAGTTGTTCTTTTAGATTTTCTTTATGGTAAGCCATATAGCCTCATGTTTACATTGTAAACATTTTCCCGTACGATGTTATCAGTGTAAACATCTTAGCGCAAAAGCAGGTGAGAACGCCCCATAATATTGGTTATTATAAAGTAATTCTCAGTAGTAGTGCGCTAAAAACTGAACCCACCATAAACAGAAATTTATGAAAAAGAAACAAGCATGAAATATTTCTGCGCTATCTCACTTTCTCTCTGCGCTGTCACATTGAGTGCCGCCACCCTAGAAGTCGAAATAAGTGGCATGACCAAAGAAGGGACGCTTCACTTGGCGGTTTACAGCTCTAAGGAAGTCTTTGAATCAGATGAGGGGGATAGGCCAGGTCCACAACCGGGAATAGTAGCCGGATCTATAAAGAATATAGACACTGAAGTCTATAAAGAAACTTTTGAGATTCCGGCGGGGATATATGCGATCGGATACTATATCGACGCGAATGAGAATCAGAAACTTGATACTAATTTTATTGGTGTTCCAAAAGAGGAATACGGCTTCTCAAACAATGCTCGGGGTGCTTTTGGCCCTCCGAGTTTCGAGTCTGCGTCATTCACCCTAGATTCATACCTAAAACTTTTAATGGAACTATAACGATGGCAATAATATATACTCACGCATCGTTTGCTTTAATGGCGGTACCGCTTGTTTGTTTATTTTCTTAAACAAAAAGGGCACCAAGCAGCACAGGTTGGTTGGACGCGCTTGGGTTTTTCTGCTGGCGATCGTTTCCGTTACCGCGTTATTTATTACTTCGCCAATGACCGATACGGCATTGAACCCTAGGCTGTATTCTTGGATACACCTCCTCATCCCTTTCACCATTAGCCAATTAATCTATTCAATTTGGAGTATTCGACAATTCAAGGCAACGAGGCTTGCAAAGCATAAAAATGCACATATCCGTTCGATGATAGGAGTATATGTGGGGGCCCTTCTAGTTGCCGGTGCATTTACCTTAATGCCTGGTAGAATGCTTCATGAAATGCTATTCCTCTGAGAACAAAATACGCAATGTATCGAAGGGTCTCAGTGAGCGGTTGTATTAATATCGTATTTAGTAGAACATTTACTCGCTTCGACCGAGGCATAATTTAGCTGATAAATTTTTGGATTATTTGCTACCGCATAGCTTTTTTTTGCGCAAAGAGAGTGTGACCGTGCGATTTTTTAATTGCCTCATAAAGTGAGAGAGACTGATTGCTTTTGGTTAATAAATTTGAGCCTGATAATCCATTGTTGCACCTTTGGTGTCTGAGGAATGATTAATGAACGTACTAAAATCTATTTTTGCTTGGCTTGATCTTTTTCTCCGGAAAGCAAGAGCATTGATCTTAAACATCGGCACCGCATTTTTTTTGATTTTTTTTGTGGTCGTGTTTCTCAGCGGTTTGACGTCGTTTGAGTCTGAAATAGATCCAAGCGGGAGGGTGCTGGTCCTAAACCCTCAAGGCACAGTTGTAGACCAAGAAGTATTCGGAGCTAACTTCTTAGCCAATATCAGCGGTAATGGGTCCACCAATCAGATTCAGACAAGGGATCTTATTGAGTTAATTCGTGCTGTTTCAGAAGATGATGAGATCCCTGCTGTATTGATTGATTTTTCCGGAACCGGATTTGCTGGTCCGACAACAGCAATTAATATTTCAAGAGAATTGAAAGCGCTGCGAGAGTCAGGGAAAGAAATTATTGCGTTTAATGATCGCCTGACCACGAATTCATACTTAATGGCTTCTCAAGCTTCAGAGGTATGGTTGCATCCGGTAGGAAGTATAAGCGTTGGCGGTCTTGGAGGAATGAGGCCTTATCAAAAAGAGCTGTTTGAAAACCTGAAAATTAACTATCACAATTATTCAGATGGAGACTTCAAATCTGCCGTTGAAGGCAATACTAGGGCTGATATGTCTGAGAACGACAGACTTCAGCGAGAGGCTTATCTCTTCCCGATTTGGGAGGAGATGAAAGCGATTATGTCAGAGGGGCGCGGAATTGCCTCTGAAGAAGTCCAGTTCTTTGCAGATAATTTCATCGGTATATTTGACGATTCAAGCGTGACCAATACTGCTTACGCGATTTCTAAAAATATCATTGACGGCACTAAGTCCTTCCCTGAATTTCGACGTTACATGATTGAAAAATTCGGCAAGGATGACGAAGCTGGAATAACTACTTTTAATTCTATTTCTTATCAGGAATATGCTCTTCGTTTTGATGCCGATGAAAAGTCGAGTAACGATGAAGTCGCTGTAATAACTGTGGAAGGTGCCATCATGGAGGGGAATATCTCTCAGGGCGTTGCTGGCGCCGATGGAATCGTAAATCAGATTAGTTCGGCCCATCAAAACGAAGGCACAAAGGCAATCGTTTTGCGTGTTAACAGCGGCGGAGGTTCAGTTATTGCCAGCGAAATGATGCGCGACGAATTGATTGAAGCCAAAAGAAAAGGAATCGATGTCGTGGTCTCCATGGGTGACGTTGCTGCATCTGGTGGGGTATATATTTCAACAGCTGCGGATTACATATTTGCCGAAGCTACATCTATCACGGGCTCAATAGGTGTCGCAATTGCACTTCCCACATTTGAGAATGTTGCTGAGTACGTGGGAGTTAATTTTGATGGTGTGGTAACTTCTCGTTACGGCGGTTGGGATCTCACGCAGTCTATTGATGAAGACTTAGATGAAATTATCAAAAGTTCGGTTACAGGTGTCTATGATAGATTTCTTCAATTTGTGGCCGAATCAAGATCTCAATCGTATGAGGATATAAGGGCCATTGCGGGCGGCAGGGTTTGGATTGGAACGGCCGCGAAAGAGTTGGGTTTGGTGGATGAGATTGGCGGCATTAATCAGGCGATTACTCATGCTGCAAAGCTGTCGGAATTGGCAGAGTACGAAGTCGTTTATTATGGTCAAGAAATTTCATTTGAAGAGAAATTGGTTAGCGAGTTGCTTAAAAATGCTGGTGTTTCTATTCAGATACCTGAGGTTTTTTCGGCCGTTGATGGCATGTTAAAGTTCTACGAATCTTTAATTGAAATCTCAAACCCCGAGGTGCTTCTGACCTGCGGGGGCTGCGTTGTACAACTCAATTGAACAATGCAAATGTGTAACCCTCTCAAGAGATTGTATTTTGATTAATTAACTCGCAGTGGCGAGAGCCCGATGTAACAAATTTATAGATTTTGGGCTCGGCGGCGCAGCTTTTTAGCGGTCACTCGAGATGCTTAATTAGATAATTTTGCCGCATGCCAACGCATGTGGTCAGACATAAAGCTGGAAATGAAAAAGTACGAGTGGTCGTAACCGGGTTGCATTCGCAGTGTGAGTTCAATGTTAGCAGCGGTGCACGCCTTGGCTAAAAGCTGCGGCCGAAGGCCGTCATCTAGAAAATCGTCGGCATCACCTTGGTCAACCAGTAACGAATCGATTCGGGCGCCATCCTCGATTAGACACACGCTATCCCATTCTCGCCAATTAGATTTATCACTCCCTAAATATTCACGAAATGCTCGCTGTGACCAATCTGCGGTAGAGGGTTGGGTTATAGGAGCGAAGGCTGAACAGCTTCTATATATTTCCGGGTTTCGCAGTGCCAATACCATTGCACCGTGTCCCCCCATCGAATGGCCAAAAATACCCTGCCGCGTGGGCTCCAAGGGGTATGTTGCGAAAACTAGTTGAGGAAGCTCTTTCACGAGGTAGCTGTACATTTGATAGTTCTGGGCGTAGGGATGGGTCGTTGCGTCGAGGTAAAATCCAGCTCCTTGGCCAAACAGCCAATCATCAGGGCTGGAGTCTGGAATGGTGTCGCCCCTCGGGCTAGTGTCAGGGCAAATTACTGCAATACCTAGCTCGGATGCTATCCGTCTATATTCGCCTTTTTCCATGACATTGGCATGACTGCATGTGAGGCCTGATAGATACCAAACAACTGGAAAAGGTCCTTCACCGGGCGGTAAAAATAGAGCAAATGTCATGTCGCATCTTGTTGTCTTCGATGCATGGCCAACGACAAGTTGTCGGCCGTTATGACTTTTAAATTCTGAGATAGTTTTCATTAAAACTCTATAACCGAACGGATACTCTCACCCTTGTGCATCAGCTCAAAGGCAAAGTTAATGTCGTCCAGTGGTAATTTGTGCGTGATCATCGGATCGATTTCAATCTTGCCATCCATGTACCAATCAACGAACTTTGGCACGTCGGTGCGGCCTTTCGCGCCACCAAAGGCTGTGCCTTTCCAAACGCGGCCAGTGACTAGTTGGAAGGGTCGCGTGCTGATTTCGGCACCCATCGGAGCAACACCAATAATTACCGAAACACCCCACCCTCTGTGGGAGCACTCAAGTGCATCGCGCATCACATTCACATTACCGGTCGCATCAAAGGAGTAATCTACTCCCCCGAAAGTATCTTTCTCCGTCTTCGTTAAGTCAATAATAGCTTGCGTCACAGTGGCATCGACCTTTGAGGGATTGACGAAATTGGTCATTCCAAATTTATGTGCTAAATCGGCCTTGTCGTCATTCAAATCTACCCCGATTATTTTGTGTGCGCCTGCCATCCGCAGGCCCTGAATAACATTCAAGCCTATACCGCCCAGACCGAACACCGCGGCGGTCGATCCGATCTCTACGCCGGCAGTGTTAATAACCGCACCGATGCCCGTGGTAACACCGCAGCCGATGTAGCATATTTTGTCGAAGGGAGCGTCCTTTCGGACTTTCGCTAAGGCCACCTCTGGCATCACCGTGTGTTTGGCAAAAGTCGAGCAGCCCATATAGTGATAAATTGGAGTCCCGTCCAACATCGAAAAGCGAGTCGTGCCATCGGGCATCAGTCCCTGCCCCTGAGTGTTTCGGATAGCGGTGCATAAGTTAGTTTTGTTGCTTAAGCAGGCGTAACATTCGCGACACTCCGGGGTGTATAACGGAATCACATGGTCGCCAGGCTGCAGTGTCGTGACTCCGTCACCGACCTCGAGGACAATGCCCGCACCCTCATGACCAAGAATTGAGGGAAACAGCCCTTCAGGGTCATCCCCAGAGCGAGTGAATTCGTCAGTATGGCAAACTCCTGTCGCCTTAATTTCAATGAGCACCTCGCCGGCTTTTGGTCCTTGAAGGTTTATATCCATTACTGTGAGCGGTTCGCCTGGAGCAAGGGCAACGGCAGCGCGGGTTTTCATAGTGATGGGATCCTCTTATTTTGATTGAAACTAGCTTTTAGGCTTTGGAGAGATCGGCTTGAGCCACATGTGCAATTTACCGACTGGGTCTAACCCTACAGTGTTATAAAAACATTTGTATAATACAGGCAAATAAGTTCTTTTCCTATACACGTCGATGGGACATGTCGATCTTACGTTCTTGCATCGAAAGGTAAGGGAAATAGCACCAGGATCTTAAAAAGAACCGGTATAGCGATATTTATACACGGCTTCTAAAAATTTCGATACAACTACTACGCAAGATTGCTTTGGCATCTATCCGCCCAAAAAAACCACAGTTTTATTGCCGTCGAGGAACACTCTGCGCTCTACATGATAGGTAACTGCTCGAGCTAGTGCCATCGATTCATTGTCTCGGCCCATTTTAGCGAGATCTGCAGGCTTGTTGTTGTGGTCGACACGAGTCAACACCTGCTCGATGATCGGTCCCTCGTCTAGGTCTGACGTCACATAGTGGGCTGTGGCACCAATAACTTTGACGCCGCGGTCAAAGGCCTGATGGTAGGGTTTTGCGCCTTTAAAACCGGGCAGGAACGAGTGGTGAATGTTAATGCATTTTCCCGATAAGCGCTCGGTCAGTTGGTTAGAGAGAATTTGCATGTATCGCGCTAATATAACTAGTTCTGTCTCCGTATCGTTAATGATTTCGATCAACCGTTGCTCTTGTGTAAGCTTGGTTTCTTTTGTAACAGGGAGGTGTATAAAAGTAAGGCCCTCCCTCTCTACCATTGCTCGTAAGTCAGTATGATTTGAGACCACGGCGGTAACCCGCATATTGAATTCGCCTTTGTGGAGGCGATAGAGTATATCAGCGAGGCAATGGTCATACTTAGAGACCATAATAATAGTTTTCACTGCGACCTCTGGGTCATGAATTTGCCAATGCATAGAAAACTGCGCGGCCACTGTGTCAAATTGTTGTTTAATATCACCAATCAAGGGAGACCCTTCTTGCAGCCTGAACACTGCACGCATAAAAAATTTGTCGGTAGACTCGTCGTCAAATTGCTCAAGTGCACAGATGTAACAATTTCGATCTGCTAAATATCCCGTGACGGCAGCGACCACGCCGCTTCCGGCACGGCAGGTTCCAGTAAAAATATAGTTTGTAGTCTCGTTAGTCGTACTTACCATTAAAACAGCTCCTTCAAATCAAGGTTTCAGTCGGCAGGTTAATTGATTGTTCCTTACTTTCACTAATTACGAAGATTAGGATGACGAGTCCAAAGACGAAAAAAAGTGCCCCGGATAAATAGAGGGCGTTTTGTAGGCTATAAATATCTGCCACATAACCGAGCATTGGAGATGTTGAGGCGAAGAAAATTCTGATGACAAAACTGCGAATGGACATCACTGTCGCCCTCATTTCGGAGGGGGTATGTCTGTTCATGTAGTCCCGCAGCACTGGTGTCGCCACCCCCCGAGTAATGTAAAACAGCGTTAATATTGCTAAACCCCAAAGGTTGTCGAGATAAGCTATCGTGAAATAGCCGCCTACAATAAAAAATAGGATTAAGCTAAACAAGACTCTAGTGTTAATTTTCTTTTCTATCTCGTGTGCATAAAAAGATGGTATCGCGACAGCAAGATTTAATCCGGCGCCGATAAGTCCAAAATAAACTACTCCTATCTCGAGGGTCTTGAAGTAGGGCTGGGCAAACCAGGCCATAGTTAATGTTGCGACGCCGATAATTGCTGAGTAAAAAATGTATGCCCTTAAGATGCTCTTCTCCATCATTGCGTAGCGAATAATTCTTTTAATGTTTTTCCAAGGCTTGATCGCTCCATCCTCTAGACGGGCTATTTTAGGCTCAACCAAGAGAAGTGCAATAATGAAACCGACGAGTGCTATACCAACTTGGTAATAGAAAGGCGTTCGCAAGCTAATCTGTGCCAAGAACCCTCCAATAACGAAAGCAGTTGCTTCAGCCAAGTTGCCCATCGAAATTGTTCGCCCTTCAAGTTTGATAAAGTCTTCACTGCGATTTAACTCTGCTAGAGAGTCGTACATTAGTGCGGTATCTGATCCCGAGATAAAACTTTGCCCAACCCCCAAGCATAGAGCGGCTACTAAAAAGCCATCAAATCCAAAAGAAAGTGTGTATGTTAATACCCCTAAAAAGCTGAAGAATGTCCCAACTACCATCGAGTTTTTTCTGCCAAAAACGTCAGCAATATAACCAGAGGGAATTTCAATTAGAACAATAGTTACAGAATAAATAGATTGAATCACAAACAGGTCTCTGATGGTCAATCCATTAGCTTCATAAAATAACCAAATAATTGGCATGAAGAGCATCATCCATTTTGATGCCTTGATAGCATATAGTTTCCATATGTTTGAGTTCAGGGTCATGATGGGAGAGAGGTAATGCTGTTTGTTAAAATATGTTGGATTTCGAATCCTGCCTCAAATGTCAGGCTCGTAAAATTATCGGATCGGATGAGGGAGCCATGTTGTACTTCGGTTAAGTGGTTTAAGAAACAAAGTGACATTAGGATCAACTCTGTAATGTACGGTACCAGTGACAAATGAAAAGTACACATTGCTCAGATCGTTAGCTATCTTAGTTGTCCTAAGTGCTCGAAGTAGATTGCTCGATTAGACACCTGTTCTCCGTTCAGCCGAATAGGATGCAGACTTATAAAAAAGGCCGGGTGGGGAAGCCCAGCCGGCCTTTCTTTTTCGGATCATAGCACATTGCGTTTTTTCTAATAAGACTAATTATTGTTTGCAATTGACCGTTGTTCGTTTTGCCTCCGCTCTTCTAGTAATTCTTCAAACCCTTCATCATCTAGGTGGGTTACCGCAATCCAAGCATGATTCATTTCATCTGCTGTTCTGCTTCCCCAAACAACAAACTGATCGGGATCGGTCACATTAGGATTGTCTGAAGTGTTGTCATACCACTGTTTTAAAATAAGGATAGCTCCTGTGGGGATCAAAGGTGCGACGTCTGGATTGTAAATATGGCTGTGGTGCCATGTGGCACTCCACTTCGATACTTGGCTTATGGGTTCTACTTTACCAGTTTCTGGATAGAACACTTCCAATGAAGCTGCATTCATTCGCAAATGGCCATGTGGTTGGAAGCTGTCTATTCGGACGGGGTGGTCAAATGATTGGAAGCCCTCAGCCATCGTATAACCGTTCGGCGGGATGAGAAGATCTCCTTCCCGACCAATCTGGTATTGTTTCAAATCTTGTTTGTACTTAGCTTGCTCTTCATACCCCTCAGGATGAAACCAAAGTCCGACTTCTACGACGTTATCTTTGATCATCGCTCCTTGAGCTGTCGCACCAAGCCCGCCCGGGAACATGTGTATGCTCCAGCGGACTTGTGATCCTGCGGGTACCGTTCGACAAACGCCCTCGGGAACGATTTCGCCCCATTTACCCATAGCGTATTCGGTGAGTTGGCCATAGGTTGCAAACTCTCCGTCTTCAGTCGGCGCATAGATGTCGGAATTCGCGTGATGAACAACGGCTTGGGCCTCGCCCCGAGGCTTTACTTGCACGGCTTTGATGCAGCGATCTGAGGTAAGCCCCATGTCTACGAAATGTTTGCTCCATAAATCTCCGCCATTAGCCGGTATGTCCATTGGCTGTGATGCTACAATCATATCGGGCTGACCATATTCGCTTGAAAAACTCCACGCGTTTGGGTCCGGAAGTTCGGGCATTTCAACTACAATATCGGCGTCGCCAAGGGGTGATCCTTGGTTAACCCAAGTGACAATCGTATCAATATCTTCTTGTTCTAGGCGCCAGTCGCCCTCGAGGTCCTGAATGCCAACGCCGTGGTCGTAAGCGTAAGGAGGCATTTCGCGATTGGCGACTTTCAATTGAATCAATGGTGCCCATGGGCGGACTTGATCGTAATTAGTCAGTTGCATAGGGCCGATTCCACCCTCTCGATGACAAACGACGCAGTTTTCGTTCAGGATTTTACCTACACTGCCGTTGTAAGTGGGGCTATCAGCATGACTTGTTTGGGCGAGAGCTTGGCCTTGAAGTCCGATTATAGCTGATGCTGTAAAGCCGAGCAGGCCTCTGGCAAATTGCATGGTGTCCTCCTTCGTTTATTTTATTCAAGTGTATAAATTATCGTTTTTGTATCAGGAACACAAGGTCTTGCGATACATATTCGACGAATCGATTAAATTTTTTCAGCCCAGCGACACTCAAAGCAAAAAAGGTTTGAAATGCTTTTTTGTTCAGACATTGCCCCGTTTTCCGATCAGCGTTCTACCTGCCTGCAGTGGGGTTTCTTTAAGCGCTGCTACGGAGAAACGGTAACCCTCTGGTAAACGTTGGTCCAACAACATTGATTGGTGTTAGAACTGTCTGGTGCTGAGAAATTATCCACCTTCGCATGGATGATATAATCTCCGGGTTCGGAAAAACTTGCATAAACACGCGCGAGGCCGTTGCCACCAGAGACCGAAACAGTATTTGGGCCACTTTTGCTGGCCGTTAATGTGCAACCTTGACACAGAACCGATGGTTCTTTTGGTTTTTCTTCAGCTTCAGTGGGGTTGATATTTTCCGGATGCCGAGTGAATGTTACGACACCTTCGCCCTGATACTTGTTAAATGTTATGCCCACGGGTAATGCCTCTGAGAATTGCAGGTCACTGGGCTCGC
Source organism: Gammaproteobacteria bacterium (assembly GCA_002700775.1). GTDB lineage: Bacteria > Pseudomonadota > Gammaproteobacteria > Pseudomonadales > Pseudohongiellaceae > UBA9145. The sequence goes on from PAEL01000073.1 coordinate 11,504, forward strand.
GTTCCGATGTATCTTTCACCCTGACTGTTAATAACACATTGGCTCCGACGGCCACGGATTTGTTATAGTCGCGAACCGACGATAGCAATCCTGGCGCAATATCGGTGCTCTCACCAAAGCCTGCAAGGGGCTGCATTGACCCTTGAGGGCGCGGCAGAATGAAATCGAGTTCGTAGCCGGCTCGTCCAATTCGGCCAGGCACCCTGAGTATTTCGCTGTCGGCAGATTGTATGTTCCACCAGACTTCAGTCTCCGCTTTATCTTCAGGAATTGTGACGCTAAAAATCCCCGTGTGCCGACCGGGAGGGAAGTGTGTCGGTTGCATGCCATCATACTCAAGGGGATCCAAAAAATTAGCGTCCCCAAGTGGAATATCAACCGCTTCCTTATTTCTGTTGAGATAGCCAAATGAAAAGCTTTTTGAGCCGTCGGGGTTTGCGATCCATCCCTCCATTAGCGGGACGATTGCGAGCCCTGTGGCTGGTAACAGATTTAAAAACCTGGGCTGTTGCGCGTGACTCGTTGTAATGGTGAACGGGAAGAGTATGAGGCTCTGCAACAGCAGTGATTTAATAAGGTATCGCATCGTTTTGCTCTCCAAATTTTTGTCGGGTCGGCCTGACCCAGCAGTATAAGGGTTTGTGATTGGGGGGCGAGGCAGTTTAATAAATTTATTCAATTGTATAAAGTAACGGCAATCCCATTAAAAAACAAGGTTTATTATGCAGCAGCGAGGCTGTGCTGGTGAGTTAATGAGGGGGATAGAAATCGTCTTTTATAAAGTTATGTTCTTAATTGGATTGTCTTCAAAGCGCGTCTTTATTGATACCGGTGAAGAAATATTTTTCGTGAGAATTTGTGGTAAGTCGATAATATTCGGTACAGCAAGCAGTTTAACATTTCTTATTGTTAGGTCGTGAAAACTTTTTTAAATATTTTTGTTGGAGCTTTGGTCAAGCGAGTGACAACCGAGATTTTCGAGCCGCAGAATAGTGCTTGGCCACGGCCTTCTCTGCCAAATCAGGGTCTCGTGATTCAATGGCTTTGATAATCTCTGAGTGCTCTTGGATAGCATCGTCGATACGAGCGGGGTTATCAAATGGTCGCCCTTTCAATTGACCGATTCTTGTGCGCAATAGTTTTAACGTCTGGGACAGATAATTGTTATTGCATGCGTCGTAGAGAACGACATGAAATTGGTTGTCAATTTTTGCGAGTAGCTCTGGCTTGTTCCGTGCTGCCTTAAAGAGCGACAGGTTAGTCTTGAGCATTTCTATCTCTAAATCTGAGATGTGCAGTGTGGTCGCGCGAACAGCTGTAATTTCCAGTTCATCACGAACATGGTAAAAATCTTCGGACTCTTCGGCTGTTAGCTGAGTTACGCAGACTGATCCGCCGGGCAACTGTTCGAGCAACCCTTCAGTCACTAACTGGCGTATCGATTCACGAATAGGCGTGCGACTCATGCCTAATTCTTTGGCCAGCGCGGTGAAGTCAATTTCTTGGCCGGGGTTTATTTTTCCTGTCTGGATAGCATCGCGGAAATAGGCTAACGCTCTATCCGTTAACGGCATGTTATCTTGCGTGGGCAACTGCCTAGGTTTCAAAGATGCTTTCATGGTGACGGAGTGTAAAGAATCTTTCATCTCAGGGGAAGGACCCCGTCTCGGATAAAAAAAGCCCAACAGCCAGGGGTGTTGGGCTAAAGAGACACATAACAGGAGTCAGTACATACGTAAAGGAGAGACAACGTATGCGAAAACTCTGTATCTTGCTATACATAAACGTCAGAAATATTTATGTATGACCTAATTTTATACAATTGAATAAAATATGTCAAGGAGGAGTGCGAATTTGTTATTTGTTCTATGCCACTTAACTTTCCTGACAAAAATTCCTGTAAATTTCCTTGTTAAAAAACATTAGGCTGATGTTCTGAGATATTCTCCCTTGCAAGCTCCACTTCAAAATCTCATTTGAGTGCTTGGTATACCAGCGTGCTAAATTTCGCTCGGATGTCAGATTGACTTGGTCGAACCTGAGACATAAATACGGCAATTAAATTTTCACTTGGATCAATCCAGTAGGAGGTTAGATATGCCCCGCTCCAAGAGAAGGTGCCAACTGAACCGAGCTCACCCGTTTGAGCGGGGTCAACAACAACCTCAAAGCTCAAACCGAAGTCAGATACCTGATCGCCGTTTGAGTCTACACGAGCACTTCGCATAAGTTCTACCGATTTGCGGCTTAGGATTCTAGAACCATCCAAGTCTCCCTCGTTGAGCAACATCTGGATGAAGCGAGAGTAATCATAAGCGGTGGAGGATAAGCCGGCGCCTCCCGAATAATAAGTCTTGCCGCTTCCAATCGGATACCGCGGATTATCAAGGATAATATTAGATTCGGTACCACGCGAGACAACCAATTCTGCCTCTTCTGTCTCTGCATAGAGCGTGACAAGTCGATCGAACTTATTCTCGGGTAAATAGAAATGGGTGTCGTGCATTTTTAATGGAACAAAAATTTCCTCGTTAAAGAATTGATTTAAGGATCTACCACTTACAACCTCGACGAGATATCCAAGTAAGTCTATGCTGAGGCCGTAGGTGTAGTTTGAACCTGGCTCGAAAAGCAACGGTTGCTCCGCTAAAAGTTTCATTTGAGTTGCCAGTGTAGTTTCTTTGCTGGTCATTCCATCAATTATTCCAGCCCTGACATAAGAACTCTGTAAGCTATTTGATGCAAACGGATAACTTAGGCCAGAGGAATGAGTGAATAAGTCAATAATTTTTATCGGTGTTTTGGCGGCGACTACGGCGGACACATCGCCATTTGAATTTACCTCAGAAACAACCATCATATCGGCATACTCTGGAATGTACTTTGATATGGGGTCGTTCAGCTGAAAAAGTCCGCGCTCGTATAAGATCATCGCACTCACAGCTGTTACAGCTTTCGTCATTGAAGCTATGCGGAATATGCTGTCTTTTTTCATAGGGGCTGAGGCCGCAATATCCGAAAAGCCAAAGCTTTGGTGGTACGCCAATTTGCCATCCCGAGCAATCAGGGCTACCGCGCCCGGTATCTTCCCACTGGCGATTTCTGCAGTAATTGTCTCATCTATTCTGTTCAGGCGCTCTTTCAGAAAGCCCGTGGGGTCGAGTGGAGCAGATACTGATAATTGAGCTTGTGCAGTGTTGCTGATAGAGAGTAATAAAGTGACCAAAAAAATTGCTTTTTGTATTTTTTTTTTTACGGATAGAGTTTGCATGCTTAAGCCTCATTTGCATCTTGAAATAGTGTCCCTGATTACTTTCGGGCGAAAAGAGGGCAGGGTCTTACGACAGTATTTTTAGGAGTTATCAAATTTTAGGGGATTAATACCGGAACGAAACGGGTCATGCCTTTAAACACGCCTACGTCCCCAGCATATATGTTACCGTCTTTGTCAGCGGTAACGCCTTCTCCCATCGCACCAACGCCACCCATACCCGATGGCCGAACAGTCGAAACATGCTCCGGTATAAAATACAGAACCTCACCATTGCGAGCGTTGCCAACACGCAATCCCTTTCTCCACCCGCCCGGGTTGTAGTTTTCATCAGACTCCGAATCGATGGCGTAGAGCATATCATTGCTTGGGTCTATGTGGATTCCCGAGATTCGGCTAAATTGGTACCAAGTATCAACCCACTCACCATCTTGTGTGAAAATCTGAATACGGTTGTTGCCACGATCTGCAACGAAGAGACGGCCCTTAGAATCCATTGCGAGGCCGTGGGGAGAGCGGAACTGGCCATCATCCCAACCATATTCACCGAAATGACCGATGTAAGTCCCATCGGGCGCCCACATAGTTATTCGACTCTTTGTCTCTGCGTTAGGTTCTCCTTGGAACTGAGCGCCGTGCGTTTCCGCAATATATATGCGGCCATTTGGTGCGATCAGAACGTCATTGGGTTCGGTAAGGTGTGTGGGCGGATCGCCCAGCTCTCCCGGGGTGCCGATCGTCATAAGAAGTTCACCGTCTGGACTAAATTTTAAAATTGCACTACCTAATTGGGCCGCGGCCGGGTTTTGTTTGATTTCGTCTTCTCGAGCAGTTCGGGCATCAGCGATCCAAACGTTGCCCTCATGGTCCACGTCAATGCCGTGCGGCCATAGAATTTGTCCGGCACCGAATTGTCTTACAACACGTCCGTTCGGGTCGAGTTTTACGATTGGGTTTGTATCAGGCGCGGTGGCACACTGATTGCTTCCGCAACGATCGCCAGCCCAAACATGGACTCCGTCGACATCGATATCAACTGCGCTGACTGAGCCCCATCGACGCTCATCTGGCAAAGAACCAAAATTGCGCTGTGTGAGGTAAGGATTCGGTAAGTTGTTGATCGGTCGTTGACCTGAATGCGCTGCAGGTTTTCCAGTCTCTGCCATCGATCCTTCAGTCTGGGCCATTGGATTCGATTGTGCCATGATTCCTGAAGACAGCAGAAGAGCCGTAAGTCCGAAAAAATATTTTTTTGTGATTTTTTTTAGCCAACTGATACTAAAACTGATGCTCATAATCTATTCTCCACTTGAAACTCAGCAATATTTCTGATGATTTTATTTAATTGTAAAAATAATGAGATTTAGCCAACGCGTTTATTTGATCAACGGTCTGTCATCTTTACTATCCTGTTA
>PAEL01000074.1 GCA_002700775.1 Gammaproteobacteria bacterium
GGTTTTTTAATCGGGCTTGGAGAGCTTAACTATCTAGTCGATAGCTATAGCAGATCGCCTTGCTTACTAAAGGTAAGTTTTAAAAAAGACCTTCAATGAATAAAGAAAAAAGCTCCATATAACACTTTGCGTATTACTAGCCACATGGAGCATTTTTTAGCAACTCTTACTCTGCAGCCCAAGTGGCTATAGTTTGTGTCATTGCTCGAGCTTCTACGGTTCGAATATTCTGAACTCGTTGCATGAAAGTGTCCCACCCATTGTAGTTCTGTGGTTGATTCGATACTGCTTCGACGGGCGAGTCGAATACGTTGCTTACTACGTGGGTTGAGGGATTTGCTCCGCCCACGATGACGCCGGACAAATAGGAAACAGCACCATTTTCTGCGTTTGCCGCTGTAAAATCGCTCCACGCGCTAGCGTAAACCGCAGGATCGCTGACCGACATCTGATAGTAGATCTGGGTTTGATTTGGGCTAGTGAGAGCTGAACTGTTTGCATCACCACCCATTGCCAGAATTTGACCAACTCCCTCAAATTCGACCTCTGCTACCTCATTCATTTCCACTAAAAAATTTGCCCAATCAGACGATGCGGCATTGCGCGCCAAATCTGATCCCATATCGTCTGCTGAAGGGTAAGTAACCAGTATCTGATGAGTAGCCTTACTTTCTCCATTAGCAATATATTGTCTCAGGCTTACCGACGCTGAACCTTGCTGACCTGTAGGACTGCTTTGATATTTATTCATAGCAGCAACAACGCCAGCTGGGTTCGAAACTATCATATCGAACGTTTGGAATATTACCTGCGAGAGGGCTAGTTGGGGGAGGAAAGTTATCAAAAATATCTTTAAAACTGCATATTTGATGTTCATTGTATCTCCAAAAATAATAGTAATTTATGTTAAGCACATTGCAAATTTCGAAACAACGCAATTTGAGTTTTGCATTTTTAAGCACAATCATCAAATACATAAAGTAATAGTAGAAATGTTCTTAAGCCTTCGCGCTTTGGCCCAGGCACAAACTCCGTCGGCCTAAAGGCAGTTCCCTTTCATCTTTAAACATAATACTGCGCCCGTATATACATACTATTCTGAACGAATAGTTACTATTTCTGATGTTTTTCATGCAGAGATTGGGTATCTTTCAGATATGAATAAACTACTAACAACATTCCCATCCCCCTTTCCTGTTGCTGCTGATGCGGATTTGTTGTGAAGAAAATATCACTTATCGCAATTTCTTTTTGGAGTTTATCTAATTTATCGCAAGCTTCTGAAAATTCAATAGAAGGTTTTTGGTTCGCCTCAGGCTCAATTGTTGAGATTAAGGTCTGCCAAAAATTTATCTGTGCGGAAGTGGTGCATATAATTACTGAGGAGGGGAAAGACCCATCAAGTGTCTTAGATGAAAATAATGATGATAAAGAGCTAAGAAGCAGGACTTTGATCGGTGTTAATTTGTTTGATGGATTTGAAAAAGAGCTTTTATCAGATCAACCGATAAAAGGCGGCAGAATCTACGATCCCAGAAGAGGTAAATTTTATAATGCAGAGTTAGCCATGCTAGAAAATGGCAACCTATTTGTAGAAGGCTGTTTGCTTTTTATATGTGACGGAGAAGAATGGTTGCCACTTGTAGTAACAATAAATCCAGATGGTTCTAGGCAGGCGACACCAAAAGGCAAACAAGACATCTAACGGCTAACCAAGCGGTTTTCGATTATAAACTAAGACCAGCTTTTCTATCAGCTTACCACCACCGATAAGCTCGCGCTTACCGAGCAAGCAGAGTTGATTTAAAAATGAGAGTTTTGCTCTTCATCATTTTACGACTCATTCAAATATATTCCGACTCACCGTAGCACTAACCACTCTTTCCCGTCTTCAACAAAACCGTTCCATCCCCACCCTCGGGTGGTAGACCCCATTGTTCAGAAAGGTTACCTTGCAACCGTATACACACTATTCTGCACAAAGAATTAACTTTTTCATACAGGGCATCAATTTATCAAGGGCATGGTTTAACGATGAAGATTCTTATCTCTCTCCTTCTAGCAATTATCGTATCTTCTCCCACCTCTTATTTTTATTTTAAATATTCTTTTCTCAATGATTTAAAAGCTAATTCTGAAATAGTGGAGACTAGTTTAGGTTCTGTTGAATACACCCTGAAGGGGAATAATGGTCCAGTTTTACTCTTCATTCATGGGACGCCTGGCGGGTACGATCAAACGACTGAGGCGACTGATAAGTTCAGAGTATTGACCCCATCAAGACCTGGATACCTAAGAACATCTATTCTTCTTGGGAAAACTCCTCTTGAGCAAGCCAAGGTTTTTAAAGCACTACTTGATGCATTGGGTATCGATAAAGTAACAGTAATGGGTGTTTCTGGTGGTGGTCCTTCATCTTTAGAATTTGCTGCAAAATTTCCAGAACGAACACATGGGTTGATTGCTTTTGAGGCTGTAAGCTACGCAGAAGATTTGACTGAAACTGATGCAGAAATCATTGGCGCTTCTGATTTTAGTCTTTGGACTCAACTTGCTTCCATGTCTTTTCTGAGCAATGAAAATCTTGCTTCTGCGATCCTTCCTAATCCAAAAAACAGGGAAAAGCTTCTTAATAAACCAAAAAATGTAGAGGAGCTAAAAAGATTGGTATGGTCAATTTGGCCTCTAAGCGCAAGACAAGAAGGGATTAAAAATGATTATGAGCAATTTTCAAGTTTCTCCGCTCCGCTAAATGAAATTACAGTCCCGACATTAGCTATTCATGGAAATGAAGACATTAATGTGGACATAAGTCATGCAACAACGCTAATTGAAAATATTCAGGGTGCTGAGTTATACACAGTAAAGGGAGGAGATCATTACATGAGTTCAACTCATGCCGAAGAAATAGATCCTTTGATCGAAAAATTCATTCTTAAATACAGCGTTCAGTAGCTGGAAATTTTAGAAATCACAACAAACTTTGTTTTTTCAACTATTTACTGTGGGGTCAGGGCAAGTGGCTAATATGGTTTCGGGCGGAGTAAATGAAGTATTTTTCTATCAGGTAACGCTCGCTCCTACCACCCCCCAAAGTCCAGCAAGCCCGAAGGCAGAGGATAAAACCCTTAGGTGTCACGACATTTTTGCTGTCATGCCCACGGATCTTTCATAGCCTCAAAAAATGCACGATGGCCATCAACTATTTCGCGTGTCTTCTTTGGATCAGGTGTTGTATCCCAATTATTTCTTTCGAAAGTTCCGCCGAGGAGTATGCCATCACTTCGCGGAAACATATAAAGCCCCCCATTTCCGATGATTATGTAATCGACTTCAGCTTGTGGTAACAGAAAGGTAAGCTGTCCTTTTATAGGAATTAAGTCGGTGTCGTTGAATAACGTTCGCGACCCTAGTCCCGTACAGTTTATGATTACGGGTTCCCCAAGCTGCAAAACTTCATTGGTGTCTTGAAACTCTTTGACAAGTATTTTCCCACCAGCAATTTGAAAATCGTTCATCATAGCGGGTAAGTAAACTGCCGGTTCAATCAACATAGTATCCATGTGCAAAACATGAGTAGCATCGAATGGGTGTTGTGAAGATTTTAATTGACTACGCTCTGGATACATATCGCTATGTGTTGAATACAGACTGTTGGGCTCATCTGGATTGTCAGCTATCATATAATTACTGATCCAGCGAACCCCGTATTTTGCGCCTACTAGATTTTGAAAATAGCGATAAGAATGACGCATTGCACTCTCAAATTGAGCAAGAAATGCCGGTGAAACCGCATCATTGTCGTAGACTGAAGTCGGTGACCATTGCCCACCTGCAACATTAGATGTAGTGTTTGGCGGTAAATCTTTCGCATAAATATTTACCTCCCAGCCGGCATTTTGCATCAATCTAGCTGCAGAGAGTCCTGCAGCTCCGCAACCCAAGATTGCGCAGCGCTTATATTGAGTTTGAGAAGCAAGCTCCATGGCTAAATGAGAAGTGCCCCAAGATAATGTAATACCGCCACCACCGTGACCATAATTATGGATTACCACCTTATCATCCATTTTCTCAGCTCTAACAACGAAACCTTTGGACCGAAAGGGACGTAATCCTGCGATGGAGCGAATTATGCGATCTTCAGAGACATTCACGCGACGTAATCGTGAACCCGAAGGCGTATAGTTTCCTGTATATTTTTGATTCGTGGTCACGCAACTCGTAAGTAAAGGAAGAGCAGCCATTGACTGCAGAATTTGTCGTCTGTTTATCACGATCTTCCTCTCATTTTTCTTAGGATACGCCTATTCATTTGACAAGCCCCTCTATGCCTTCCAAAAATCAGTCCTATAAACTATCTAAGATCACATACTATTTCATTGCCCTGATTATTTATAGTAGGCTAACCGACTTACTAAAGGTGAATTTGAAATGAAAAAAATACTCGCAACAATAACAGCATTCCCGATGTTTCTTTTCATATGCGCACCCTCAAATGCAGCCAACGATGTGTACTTTCCAACAAACGACACTGATTGGGAAGCCAGTAGCCCGAATGAGACAGGCTGGGATCCAGCGCTGCTAGAAGAGGCATTAAAACTCGCTGAAGAGAGACAAAGCAGTGGAATCCTAATATTAGAAAATGGAAAGATTTTAGCTGAGCAGTATTGGGAACAACCAGAGGCCTCTGCCAGATACCAAAATGCACTCATAAAATTAGACTCAAAAAATCGACCTGTTGAGGACGTGGCCTCTGTTCAGAAAAGTATCACAGCTATTCTAGTCGGTATGGCTCAAGCCCGCGATTTTCTGACACTTGGGGATTCCGTGAGTTCACATATTGGTTCAGGCTGGTCAAATGCTTCTCCAGCACAAGAGTCAGCCATTACCATTCGACACCTACTAACAATGACAAGTGGTCTTACGAGCGGTCTTTCTTTTGAGGTTAAACCCGGGAAAAAGTGGCTATACAATACGCCCGCTTACCACCTACTAATGCCAGTAGTTATCGCCGCTACAGGAAAAACAAGGGATGAAATAACGCACGAATGGTTAACAAAACCTCTGGGCATGACAAATTCTTTTTGGGTGTTAAGAAATTCAGCTTCCTCTGACAGTGCCTTTGGCTTTGCTACCACTACCCGAGATTTAGCTCGTGTTGGTCTTATGCTTCAAGCTGGCGGTATATGGAAAGACGACGTAATTTTCGGAGATGAAGATTTTCTGCAAGATATGTTAAACCCTTCACAAGACCTAAATCCCTCATATGGTTTTCTCTGGTGGCTGAATGGACAGAATTTTTCACTAGGATTCTCATCTGAGGCTGCCCGAAGCAATGGCTCAATAATTCCTGAAGCGCCCGCTGATCTTGTTGCTATGCAAGGAGCTCAAGATCGGAAACTATACTTAGTTCCCAGCCTTAATCTTTTAATTACACGGCTCGGAGCAAACGGAAGTGCAAATGACATACCCTTTAATAATGCATTTTGGGAAGCTCTTCTCAAAGCAAAGAAGGCAATTAAAAATACGCACGCGTCTTTTGATTCAGACAGCGGGGTGCTTACTATCCCTACTTTGAATATTGACAAGCGATCTTTTTATGTAGAGATGACACTTGTCAATTCTAAAACTTTAGATTTCGTTTTGAGTACGTCATCCATCCAACCAAAAATCTCTGACCCACATGCGGCCGTGTTTTCCCTTGAAAACAACACACTCTCTATTCCAATTGTTAATACAATTTCTAATGCTTACAGGGTAGACCTCCTACTAACGAAAGATACCCCGCCAACTTTCCGCGTCGTAGCAACTCAAACGTTGGGCTAGCCCACTGACTAAAGGCAAATTAAAAAAAGGTATTGGAAATGACCAGACTGTTAGCTTTAATAACCCTACTCCGTTTTTCTTTTGCTACGCAAGCGAGTGTCAATTCCTCAAAATTCCCAGAGCATGAAGTCATTTTTAAGACTTTTTCGAGTTGAATGCAGAACTCAAAAATCCTTAGCAGGCATCCTATATGCTTCTCCTAATAATCGCTGCGGTTTTAGCAGCTTTGGTATATTTACCTTCTGTCTGGGTTCGGCACGTGATGTCTAAGAATGGGAAAGAATTAAGTGATTTTCCCGGAACCGGCGGCGAGCTTGCCGAGCATCTGATTAATCGTTTTGAGCTAAGTGGTATAAAAGTAGAGGAAACCCAACCTTTTCGAGATCACTTTGATCCTCAGGAGCAAGCCGTCAGACTTAGCCCTGACAATTTTAATGGAAAGTCTTTAACGGCAATTGCTGTTGCTGCACACGAGGTAGGGCATGCTATTCAATTTCATCGAAAAGAAAAAATATTTGAACTACGAAAAAAATACTTGCCGATTGCACATATTTTAAACCGAGTTGGTATCTCAATAATGTGGTCATTTCCAGTATTAGGTTTAGTTCTGAGGTCTCCCTCCGCGATGGGCATAGCCGTTGGTTGTAGTTTATTGCTGCAACTGATCGGGGCTTTAGCCTATTTGATAATTTTACCGGAGGAGTGGGATGCGAGTTTTAATAAAGCTCTCCCTATACTGATGGAGGGCGATTACGTTGCCGAAAGTCAACTCCCTAACATACGCAATGTTCTGCAAGCGGCGGCATTCACTTATTTTGCTTCGGCACTTGCGAATGTGTTAAATATCGGTCGCTGGTTATTACTCTTACGACGATAGCCATTACGCTTCCTTGTTGGCAGATATCTATAGTATCTTTTAGGTATGAACATAAAAAAGTTAACCGCCGTAGCCTTTCTATTAACGCTAGTCAGTATTTCTTATTCAGATGGGATAGCCAACAAATTTGCTATTTCAGAGATGCTCGCTGAATACTCATATCGCTGGGATACTAAAGCATCACGAGAATTTGCTGACCTTTTTACCGATGGTTCTATTTTAGAGACTTGGCGTGGGGAAGTCTTAGTAAATAGGATAGAAGGGAAGCAAAACATTTTGAGTTACGCTGAACAGTCGCACAAAGTTCGCCTTATTGATCGTCAAACGCGGCATCATTTTTCTGGGCTAGTGTTTAAAACTCTTTCTGAAACTGCTGCAATCACAGAAAATATGGCTTTGATAACTCATCAAACTGCCGATGATCAACAGCCGATAATACGAAGTTCTGGTATCTACCGTATTAGTTGGGAGAAACAATCAGAAGAGTGGAAGATGAGCAAGCGTATACTTTTTATTGATAGCCTTGAGGACACCCGCTGAAAAATCCCTCGGTTTCAAGGCTATAAGCTAGTAAGTGAAACTTACGACAATACGTTCGGCCTTAAACGCGATACTCGAGAGGAGCGTCTGGCTGTCCAGCTAATAGTTACTGTCCAAAAGAATTGAATGCTAAAATGATCTAAGATAAATTCTGAGCTTTAACCCGAGGACAATCAGTTGTCATATTATAAAAGCGGCGAACTAATCAAGTATGAAAGCATCACCCAACTATATGACAGATCGCTAACTGTTCACGGAATTAAAATTGTTGCAGGCGCAGAAGTTAGCGGTAACAAGGCCGTGCCCGACGACTGGGTAAATAAAACGGCCAGGGTAATACAGCTGCTTTTAGACCCAAAGGGACAAGAAATAGACAGGGTTGCACAAGAAAATGCCATTAAGATACTCAAGGGGGAAAGTGGTACTTTCCATGCAGGTTCACCTACTGTTCAAAGAACGCTTTACGGCAGTGGGGACAGCTATGAATCCAACCCATTACGCTCACCGGAGCTATGGAAGGGCTTGGATGAACACAACGATACCCATGTTAGTAATGATATGGTCTGGTACAGAAATATCGAATCCCCGAACCCTCCCACAGGAAGAAATGATATCGCTGAAATCATGGAGCATGTGCTTCATACAATCCATATGCTCGGCATTAAAGGAGCCGTGGAAGGATCGTTACAAGCTCTAAATGGATCGGATCAATCCAGTGAAGTATTTAAGGCGATGAGCGAAGCGGTTGAGAATGATGCGTTTGATTTGGAGGGATACGGCGGAAGCTTAGATAGGGACCTTGGTTTTACGGGTGAGGTAATTTTAAAAGAATATCTCTACTTGTTAACGTTTGGAATGTGGGAATACAACGAATTTTGGGATGAAGGATCGTTAGCACCTGAATGGTCAGATTCGGCTAGAACACCTGAAGGAATTTTAGATTTGAACCCTCTAGGTTATGCACTTTTTACGAAGTATCTCGCTCCAGTTATTTCTCGACCGAGCAAAGAAATTTTGCTAAATGTGTTCCAAGATAATGATCAAGGAGCTCATGGCTATCTTTCAGATACAATCGAACGAAACGTCATTTCGCTGATAATAGAAGAGGGCATTGTTGCAGAATCGGCGCTGACAGTTTCTGACTTAAATGAAGAAATAGTGCGTAACGGTCAGGACGTATTAAGTCATACGATAGAGTATGGAAACCAAGTTTATGCATATCAGGACATTGATCAGTTTATTATGGTTTACCTGAGAAATGACGAGTTTTCTTCAGAGTACCAAAAAGAAATAGCTGATAGTTTTCCCGACTACAGTACCGTTAGCTATTCTGAAGTAGTTTCACTTGTTGGGGTAACCGGGCTGAGTGATGCGATATTACAAATCGCCGGTGCTGACGGGACCTTTGTCGTCTAAAATCGCAGAATCATTCACCCTAAAAATGGTTTTAGAGCTTTATTTGGTGCCGAAGGCCGGCATATTAATCTCTTAACCCCCTTAAAAACCGTATGCTTTACTTACAGTTACCACTGCCCTTCCCGCAATTCCCGTAACGATTCCCGTAACCAATTTTATATATCAAGGGTGGGTGATTTTTAGGGGCGGGGAGGGTCTGGCTCTGCGGTCAATAGTTA
>PAEL01000075.1 GCA_002700775.1 Gammaproteobacteria bacterium
CATCGCATTGTTAAAACGAGCTGTCGTTTTTATTGGAAGCGATAGCGGTCCAATGCATCTCGCAGCATCAGTAGGTATAAGTGTTATTGCATTATTTGGGCCGAGTATAGAATCTATCTGGGCGCCCCTAGGTCAAGATAGTAGAGTAATCAGAGGGTCGAAACGATGTGGAAAAAATTGTGATGCCCACCGATGTTCATTTAATCACCACTGCCTTACGTCTCTGAATCCTGAGAGTGTTTTGAGCGCAGTGACTGCCATTCAAATTGCAAAAATTATGAAAATTTCTTCGAGCAAACCCTAAATCTTAATTTTTTAAAGATATCGAGAATTTTATGACGAATAACATTCAGGCTAGCGTTTACATTATTACCCTTAACGAGGAAAAAAATATTCAGGCGGTCCTTGAGAATGTCAAAAATTTTGATGAAGTGGTATTAGTTGACAGCGGAAGCACTGATAGCACGCTGACTCTTGCCGCTGAGTATGAAAACGTATCGATATACAAACAAGATTGGCTTGGCTTTAGTAAACAAAAGGCGTTCGCGCTGAATCTTTGCAGAAACCACTGGGTCCTTAATCTTGATGCAGACGAGATCTGCACAAAGGAATTTTTCAATGAGATAACTCAGATGATTAAAGAGAACACCTATGATGCGCTTCAGTCATACCGAGTTCTGCTCCGAAACGGGGAAAAAATTAGGCACTTTGGCGGAAAAGATCGATTAATTCGATTTTTTAGAAAATCTTCAGGGCGTTATGAAATTAAGAGAGTGCACGAAAGTATTTCAGTAACCGGGAAGATAAGATCTACATCTGCCAGCATTTTACACTATGAAAATTTAACGCTTAGTCAGAGGTTTGAAAAAGCAAATCGATATAGTGAACTCAAAGCTGAAGATAAACTTGAAAAGGGAGATGTTGCAAGTATTTTTGTAATCGTATTTATTTTCCCAATAAGTTTTATTCAGTTTTTCATATTTAAAGGTCATTTTCTCGGGGGAATTGACGGATTTATTACTTCTATGAACGCAGCCTATTACAACTTTATGAAATATTCCAAACTAAAGGAGCTGCAAAAAACTAAAGATCTCTGAACTGGATTTCGTTTAAGTACGCGTAGTGTCCAGCGTTATTTATAAGTTCTTGGTGCGTCCCCGATTCAATTATTTCCCCACCCTCCATTACCATAATTTTGTCGGAACTTTCGATCGTTGATAATCGGTGGGCGATAATGAAGGTGGTTCGTCCAGCCATAAGTGTGCTGAGAGCTTCTTGAATATATGTTTCGGACTCAGAATCTAAAGCAGAAGTCGCTTCATCCAAAATTAAGATTTGCGCATCCTTATACAGCGCGCGGGCGATCGCTAACCGTTGACGCTGACCACCAGACAGTAGTGATGCATGATCGCCAATTTTATGCTCAAATTGATCAGGAAGTTTCTCAATAAATTCTATTGCATGAGCGCTCTTTGCTGCCTCATATGCACGATCCCTGTCAATCGAATCTCCTTTACCGTAGCAAATATTCTCGAGAATTGAGCCGTTGAATAACACGACATCTTGGCTGACTAATGCGATTTGACTCCGCAAGCTGGTTAATGAAAATTTACTTATAGGTTTATCGTTAATAAATATTTCGCCAGCTGACTTCTCGTAGAATCGAGGGATTAGGCTAAGTAAAGTACTTTTGCCACTGCCTGATTTACCGACAAAAGCAATTTTCTCTCCAGCCCTTACCTCAAAATTAATCCCCGCGACAGCGAATGGGGTTTTAATGGCCTCTTTACCGTTCAATCCACGTGATTTTTCTTGATATTTAAAAGAGACTCCCAAAAATCTGATTGAATCAATTTGGTCATCAATTTTTTCAGTACCGTGGTCGGGCTCCGCAGGCTCATCCAGAAGGTTAAAAATGCTCGATGCGGCAGCTAACCCTCGCTGAATCACTGAGTTAATTTGTGAGAGCTGTCTGATTGGTTTTGCCAACAAAGAAGCCATAGCAAGAAAAGCTACAAATTCCCCGGAAGATCTTGACTCAATATAACTTGGCGCCATTGAAAACCAAACAAGACATGCGATTGCAATACTGACAAGTAGCTGTATCAAAGGCGTACTAATTGCTTCTGTTGCTGCCATTTTCATATTTTCGGATCTGTTACGTTCGCTTGCCATCTCAAAATTTTTGACAACGTGCTTTATGGCATTAAATGTTCGGACAACTAAATGACCTCGGATCGATTCTGTCGTAATTTGAGTGACGTCACCCATAGAATTTTGCATCTGAGTGCTGTACTTTCGGAATTTTTTCGCAGCTATTGCAACAGTTTTGGCGACTATCGGAGCAATTATTAAGAACATGAGGCTGAGCTGCCAATCGATTAGAATCAAAGCTCCAAGCAACCCAACTACTGTCAAGCCTTCTCGCAAAATTACGGTAACCGCGTTAGTAACTGCACCAGTCACCTGTGTAACGTCGTACGTAATTTTAGAAATCAACCGTCCGGCCTCGGACCGGTCGAAAAAATTGACGGGAAGCACCAAAACTCGACGAATAATCTCACTACGAAAGTTGTGAATTAGATGATTCGCAATATACGCGATGGAATAATTACCCATAAATCCACCCAAGCCGCGGATCAGCGCAATAAGGACACAAAGCAATGGGCTATACAATCGCCATTCAGAGTCGTTATTTTCTATCGCATCAACCGTCCAGCCAAGCCATCTCGCTGCCAGAACGCTTGTTGAAGCAAAAGTTATGTACCCTACAACACTCACGATGAAAACAGCGAGATAGGGCCTGACATAGCGTAAAAGTCGCTTATAGATTTGCCAACTATTAACCATGACTATTTCCAAGATTTTTAAAAGTTAGTAGCAATAGCCACCCGATCGTTAGCTTTGATCAGAAACATAAGACGCAAACCTTATCTTATAAATGACGCACCTACCAGTGGACCAGCTTACTCAAGCTTTTTATCCAAGGCTTCACTTAGATCGAACCATCGCGCTTCAAGCCGGAAAACTTTCGTTTGTAATTGACTTCTCAGTAAAATAGCTTCCTCTAAATCTTTTTTGTTCTTTTCTAAATACAAAGCGGCCTCAGACATCTTATCATCAAGCTTTGCAATCTCCTCAACCGTTTTTTCCAGATCTATCTCAACTGTTTTAATCTCTTTTCGCTCTAATCTTGTCTGCAACCGAAGTACTGCTGAATTTTTCCTTTCTGCTTTCTTAGTATTTTCTTTAGTGATCGTGTTCTGTTGTTGATCTTTTTTATCAAATGATTTTCGTAACCAAATCTCATAGTCAGTTAGGTCGCCCTCGTACGGGGAAAACCCCCCCTCATGAATTAAATAGAGCTCGTCAACCGTTGCGGACAACAAGTGGCGATTATGGGAAACAACAATAACTGCGCCGTTAAAACTCTGCAGCGCCGTAGTAGTAGCCTGAATCATTTCAAGGTCTAAATGGTTAGTTGGCTCATCCAAGAGCAATAAATTTGGTTTCATCCACACCAATCGAGCAAGGGCTAATCGTGCTTTTTCGCCCCCAGAAAAATTACACACCTGATCATCAACTCGCTGCCCCATGAAACCAAATCCGCCAAGAAAATTGCGGATCTCTTGAGAGGTCTTTTTGATGTTAACTTCTTGGATTATCTCTAAAGGTGACATATCAGCTTCTAATTCATCTATTTGATGTTGCCCGAAAAACCCCGCCTTAGTTTTTTTTGAAACAGCGAGCCTGCCACCCAATTTTTGCATTCTCCTCGCCAAAACTTTCAATAACGTTGACTTCCCACTGCCATTCTTTCCAAGAAAACCGATTCTTGAGCTTTCGGAAATATTAATTGTTACTTTATCAACTACGACAGATTCATACCCTACTTGCAAGGAATCCGCTTGAATAAGATACCCCGATGAGGAATCAATGCTAAAAAATCGGAAATTAAATGGGGAATCAATATAAGCGGCCGTAATTGATTGCATTCTTTTAAGTTCTTTTATCCTACTTCGCGCTTGACGCGCTTTACTGGCTTTCGCGGAAAAGCGCCTAACAAAACTTTCAATTTCAGAGCGCCTTTTATTTTGCTTATCAAGAAGCTTTTTCTCAAGAGCCATTTTTTCGGCTTTCTGTCTTTCGAAATCACTAAAGCTACCGCTGTACTGCACTAAGTTCAGATTTTCAATTGAAATAATTCCATTTATGACCGCATCCAAAAAAGTTCGATCGTGAGAAATTACTAAAAGCATTCCTTTGTAGCGTTTCAACCATTGCTCTAACCATAGTGTCGTTTTCAGATCGAGGTGATTGGTTGGTTCATCAAGCATCATTAGATCTGCAGGCATCATCAAAGTCGCAGCTAAATTTAGACGCACCCTCCACCCTCCGGAAAACTTAATGACAGGTAAAAAAAATTCGTCAGCTCTAAAGCCAAGCCCAGACAACAACTGCTCTGCTTTTTTCGGAACTTCGTATCCACCGATCTGTTCAAAATCTCCCATTAGCTTTATCAAGTCAGATGTATTACCTTTTTCTTCGGCGATTTTTAAAGCTAATTCAATCTCTCGAAATTGCTTATGTGCATCAATCACAAAATCTAATGCTGATCTATTTATGTCCAAGATTTCTTGAGCCATAATAGAGATTCTCAGTCCAGCTGGCACGCTGACGTCACCGGCCTCTAGAGGGATTAATCCAGCGAGCACATTGAAAAAACTCGTTTTACCGCTACCGTTTCGTCCGATGATTCCTAGTTTTTGATGCTGTTTGAGGACAAGACTCGATTCTCGCAAAAGCAACTGTGCTCCCCTGATTAGTTGAATTTTATTGACGGAGATCATGGAATCCTTGCTATTAAAAGGTATAAGAGATTACCTATATTGATATCATCTAACCGCAACCAGTTTACCTGAATGCATGCCATACTTCGACTTAGAGCCGCCCCTGTAATACAATCTTCTCGTTTTTAATTAGTTTTTCAAAAGAAATTATAGGATCGTAATGAAAAAAATTCTTATCATTGACGACGATAAAAACCTTGGCGATTTACTTACGCAATACCTTCTTAAAAACGAAATTGAAGCCCACGTTGCGACTACACCAAGCAAAGGATTCGAGCTGATAAAAAAGCAAAAACCTGACTTGCTCATTTTAGACGTCATGCTGCCCGAAAAAGATGGCTTTGAAGTCTGTAAGGAAATAAGAGCCAAATCTGCTATATACGGACTTTTACCAATTCTAATGCTAACAGCCCACGCCGAAGTAGATAACCGAATAGTTGGCCTTGAGCTGGGAGCTGATGACTACCTATCGAAACCTTTTGAGCCTCGAGAACTCTTGGCGAGAATTCAAAATATCTTAAGGCGATACGGGGACGAAGGAAACCTTAGGAGAATACAATCTATTGCGGGACTTGATGCTGATGTATTGAGAAGAGAAATTAAAATGGACGGGGTTCTACTCGAATTAACCACGATGGAATACGAATTGTTGATTTTATTCATGAAATTTCCGAATAGAACTTTTACTCGCGATGAACTGATGAATCTTCTGCGTGGGATTGACGCCGAACTGTTCTCACGGGCAGTCGATACATTAGTAAGTCGATTGCGTCATAAATTAAATGATACCTCCAAAAAACCAAGATTTATTAAAACAGTCTGGGGGCGAGGATACGAATTTGTTGGGCAAAGAAACTAACAGCGATAAGACTGAGAATTGTCTATGAACCTCACGCTTCAATCGATACGGTATTCGCTTTTTTTGCGGCTCCTAGTGATCTTCAGTATAACAGTTTTTATTTTCTTTCTGATCATCTCATTATCTCTCAGGACAATTAACAAAAATGTAAATGCAATAGAGTCAATCCCAGATTTTTTCGCGCGAAATGTTGAGTCAATAATCGAAGATATTGGAGCCCCACCAAATCTCCAAAATGCCTTAAGACTTGCTAATGAATTAGAGTGGAGCATCACAATAAGCAACCCAATAATGCGCTGGAGCTCGGACGGAGATAATCGACTTGATCTCGATGCTTCATTGTATGTGCGAAGATTGTCGAACGATGCAGAGATGCATTCAGTAAGCGGAGAGGATATTATCAAAGTTGAGCGAGAGGGCTATGTTTTTTATCTTTATCAGCGGAACTCGGAACCAAATAATGCAAATTACATTGTGCTCTATGTGGGAGTTGCCTTAGCGGTATTAGCACTTTTCTTTAACTATTTAATGGTCAATCGCCTACTTGACCCAATCCGTAAATTACGGTTTGGGGCGGAGCGTCTTAAAAGCGGCGATCTTAACTTCAGAGTCAAAACCGATCGACAAGATGAACTGGGAGAGCTTACGGAGAGCATTAATCACATGGCTGATTCATTGCAATCCATGTTAGAAGCAAAGCGACAGTTACTTCTAGCGATAAGTCACGAAGTGCGAACGCCGTTGACAAAAGCTAAATTAAGGCTCGAGTTCATTCCTGATAGCGACGAGAAAAAAGAGTTAAATAAAGACATTGACGAAATAGACCATCTGATTGCTGATCTTATTGAAGCGGAACGTCTCAATGATGAGCATGTTGTCCTTGTAAAAGAGAATACATTGATAACGAAATTTGTTACTTCTGTGATTGATTACTTTAGCGACTATAGAGGTGGTATACAGATCAACTGTCCAGAAACAGATTCACACGTTCCGATTGATAAATTACGCTTTCGACTTTTAATCACAAATTTAATGAACAATGCGATAAGACATGGCCAAAATAAGGCTATAGAAGTTAATCTACTTCACTTACCCGAACATGTAGTTATTGAAATAATTGATTATGGTGAAGGCATAGCTAAGGAACACTTAAAACATATTAGCGAACCATTTTATAGGGCAGATAGTGCTCGCCAAAGGATAACGGGTGGCTTCGGCCTAGGTTTATATTTATGTAGACTTATAGCAAAAGCCCATGGAGGCGTCCTAAATATAGAGAGCGAAGAAAATATTGGCACAAAAATATCTGTTACTTTGCCAAATACAAAAGCAAGTGATGCTTATTGATCTGCTTTGAAAAGGAGAAGCGTTCTATTTCTAAATATTGACATGCTCACGACGCCTACGATTTCTTAAAGCAACAGAAAAAAATATGCCAACCGATAAGATTAAAGGAATACCAAGTGCATTTGCCCACTTTAGGTTATTTCCTAATTTGTCAATCTCTTCAGTAAGCTTAAACTGAACACTACGCAGATTACGACGTGTCTCCAACATCTCGGTATTAAACCGGTCAACTTCAGCCTGTATTTCAGGAGTAATCTCTCCAAGGGGTTCTCCGTTTGGACCCACACTTAGCTGCGCAATTTGCTCCTCAGTATCCGCAAGTCCCTCAAGAAGCTCCGATTCCTGAACTCTCAACCGGTCATCCGCGTCTCGCTGCATCTTTAGAACTCTATCAAAAGGTCGCGAGTAACGACCTCTGCTTCGAATACTTACCAGGTTGGAATCACCAGCAAGATTATCAAGTGCATTAATAATAAAATCTGCGTTATTCGCAAATGGCTGAGGAATTCGTTGACCAAGAAATTGCGAGACCTGGACCCATAACCTGTCACTCAGAAAATCGCTGTCTGCGAAAATTAACAAATTTATCTCGCTTGTAGAAGACTCTAAATGTATTGCACCATCATTAGTTTCTTCCTCAGGATCAGGAGGGTTAATTGAGGCCGAAACAGAAGAGTCTTGCTCATCAGTTTCAATATCCAAATCGTCGCTGGTCGATTGTGATGGTCTACCATTTTTAAACGCAGTCTCTACCCGACCGCTAACACGCGCCGCGATGGTATAAACTTCACCCGTTGGTACAAACTGATCGAATAATGTTGAGGGATTGGAAACGTCTTCAAAATAACTCACATCCATTAGCATTGCTTGATCTGAGGACTGAACGAGAGGTTCAAATTTCATAGACGAACCGTCACTTGCACTTATGACGCCGGCGGAGGACAAATTCAATGTCTCTAATTCACTCGTAATGATGTCATCTTGAGACAAAGCAGACCTTTTAGCTCCAAGCATCCCCAAATGGGCGACTGGCCGAGAGCCTTGACCTAACATTACACGCAAAGCTAGATCACTATCTGCGAGTACTTTTTGAGAGTCAAATTGAACGCCCCAACTCTCAAGCAGGCCTGGAAGAGAAGAACTTAATCCTGCTGGAACCATTATCCCTTGTGCAGAACGTGCCACCATGGAATCCGCGTTCGGATCTAAAAAAATTAAGGCCTTTCCTCCCTTGAGCACAAATTGATCGATGGCATAAAGTGTCTGCTCAGACAGACCCTCGGGATGAATGATCATAAGAATATCAATATCTTCTTCGATGGCTGTAGATGCAATATCAAGCCGACTGACGGAATAAAGTTGACGAATGATATCCATAATCATCCAAGGCTCACTTGGTCTTCCCGAAGCAGGATCAAACCCACCATCAATCGTCAAGTCGGTTAGGATTCCAATTGTTGGGAGCTCCGGTCGGCTTACTCTTGAAACCAACTTCATCGTTTCGTATTCTAAAAACTCCTCCTGATCAGGCCGAACTAGTGCGAGCGTTTCAGATCGTCTTGAATCAAGTTCCAAGTCGGATCGGGCTTGAACAGCAACCAGCCCAAAGTAGATTCCCTCACCACCCTGACTCAAAGGCACTGGTTGGATCCCAAATTGTTTAGCCAAGTCTTCTTCTTCCGAAAATGGCTCCGGATCGATTACTCTGAACGTTAATTGGCCGTTACTTCCAATTACGATTTCTTTTAAAAATTCCTGAACGCGAAACCCATAACTCCGTATTGGAGGATTATCTTCTGTTGCAGATTCAGAATAAAAGAACAGTAACTCTAACGGTTCAGGTAGAGAGGCGATGATTCCCTTTGTGCCATCAGACAGAGAATACAACTTGTCTTCAGTAAGATCGATTCGAACACTTGGCAGGAAACTTATTAACCCAACACACAAAAGCAGCGCTACGGCAGTAATTACCAACCCCATTCGAGAAACCAAAAAACCATAACCCTTCATGCTTTCTACCCCAATTAATTCGCTTTTTTTATTTCAATAACAACGCCGCTTGCAAAGAGCCAAGCGAATATAAACACGCCGAAGAACAGAATATCGCGTATATCTAGCACTCCCTTAGACACTGAATCATAGTGGGTCAGAAATCCCAGCGCAGCAAAGGAATCAACAAAAAACTGCGGGACCCAATGAGGGAAAGAATCCAGTAAAATTGGCGATCCAATAACAATGAAAATAAAACATAAACTGACTGTAAGAACAAAAGCAATAACCGAATTTTTTGTTGTCGCCGACATACATGAGCCAATCGCTAGAAAACCGCCTGACATAAGCCAACTCCCAATGTATGCTCCAAAAATAACACCATTGTCCGGTTCTCCCAGATAATTTACCGTGACCCAAATCGGAAAAGTCAAAACTAAGGCTACACCCATGAGAGCCCAAGCCGCCGCAAACTTACCTAATACTGCATGGTGTAAATTTATCGGTAGAGTTAATAAGAGCTCAATAGTTCCGGATTTTCTCTCATCGGCCCATAAGGCCATCGCAAGGGCAGGAACCATAAATAAATAAAGCCAAGGGTGGAAACTGAAAAACGGAAGCAAATCGGCTTGTCCCCGAGCATAAAATCCACCAAGCTCAAAGGTAAAAATTCCATTCGTTATTAAAAAAATAACTACAAAAATATAGGCCAGTGGTGTAGCAAAGTAATTAGCAAATTCACGTCGAAAAATAATCGATATCATATTCATAATTACGCTCCTTGCGTTAACTTAGAAAAAACATCTTCAAGCTGACCTCGGGTAGCAAAGAGTTCTTTAATCGGCCAGTTTTTCCTATGGGCTAACGCAGAAACTGAGGCAAACAGGGATTCGCCTTTTTCCGAGACCACACAATACCCTAACGAATTTTCCATCTTTTCTATACTTAACTCTTCAGTAAGTTCGAGAAGATCTTCAGAAATATCATACGGTCTCAAAAGTTTAATAGTTACTGCATTGTGATAACGAGATTTACCCTCCAAATCCGCTGGAGTTCCATCTGCAACTATTTTACCCTTTGAGATAATAATCGCTCGAGTACAAACTGAAGTAACTTCCTCAAGAATATGGGTTGAAATTACGACGATTTTATCCTTAGAAAGGCTCTTAATAAGAGCGCGAACTTGTTGTTTTTGATTTGGATCAAGCCCATCAGTTGGTTCATCAAGTAATAAAATCTGGGGATCGTGAATGATTGCTTGAGCCAGGCCAACCCGCCTTTTGTATCCTTTTGATAATGTTTCAATTGCTTGTAAGGTAACATCCTGCAAATCCACGAGCCCTAAAACATGGTTTATCCGTTCTCTTAACTCATCTCCTTTGTACCCTCGTATTTCACCAATAAATTTCATAAAAGAAATAACGGTCATATCGCCATAAGAAGGTGCGCCCTCTGGCAAGTAGCCAATCAATTTTTTTACATCAACGGCATTAGATTCAAGGTCATGCCCATTTATCTTTATAGTTCCTTCATTGGCACTAAGAAATCCGGTCAGAATCCTCATTGTTGTCGATTTCCCGGCC
>PAEL01000076.1 GCA_002700775.1 Gammaproteobacteria bacterium
CCAGTTTTCACTAAGTTTATTGTAATTTTTTCTCCATCAAATACTGAATTTGTTTTCTGATTTGAGATAATTTCTTCATCGTGGCTTTGATATTCGAACTCAAGGTCTTGAACATATTTCAGTTTTAAATTCTTGTAGATTTTTTCATTAAATTTTAGTGCTGGTAGAGTTATTATTGAGCCGTCAAAGTCGGCAAAGGCGCCAGTCTGCTGAGCACTTATATTAGTGCAGAATGTAAATTCTAGAATAAACGATATAAATGATAGGGTTAGTTTGCGCATTTGAGAAAACTCTAATTATAATCTCATAAAACGTAGGCCCTCTCTCTAAAGAAGTCAATAGCGGTAATCGATCTAATTTCAGTCGTAGAGTAGCGTAGAGTAGAGGGAAAGGATGGAATAAGTCATCTTTTAAAGACAAATAGGCAGAATATTATTCGCTGCTACGATTGGCGCTCAGTGGGTTTGTCAGGCTTATAGATCTTTCCCATCTAGCGTGTCGGAGGGATAGAATGGCAATTAAGCCTACTATATATAAGTTAACAGTCTCGCTTAGCGACTTAAATCGCAATATCTACGATTCGTTCGGGCTTACTATCGCGCGGCACCCATCTGAGACGATCGAGAGAATGGCGATACGAATGCTAGTATATTGCCTGAATAAGAGGGAAAAGCTCGTGTTTTCCCGGGGGCTAAGTAATACTGAAGAACCAGACATGTGGGCTCACTCACTTAACGATGAATTAGAACTTTGGATCGATGTTGGCGAGCCTTCGCCAGACCGAGTAAAAAAAGTCAGCCGGATGTCCAAGGAAGTTAAGATCTATAGCTTTAATAGCAAGGCGCCAACTTGGTGGCAGCAACATGAAAAAGAGCTTACTAGTCTGGATGCAGATTTTTATCGATTTCAATGGGATCAAGTCGAGGCCCTTGCATCAATTATTGATCGTGGTGTGGATCTTTCGGTAACTATATCAGGTGATTCTTTGTTTGTTGCCAGCGAATTAGGGGAATGTGAGCTTATCCTCCAAAGATTGCAGAGCAGCTCTTGATATTAAATTAATTACGAAATGTTGGGGAAAATACGTGACAGATCTTACGGAGAACGAATTATTCGATGATGATAACGAAGCTCAGGTTATTGAATTGCACAAACAGCCCGTTGATTTATATAAAATTTTGAAGTTCGAGGGTCTAGTAGGTAGTGGAGGAGAAGCAAAAACCGTGATTGATAAAGGTCTTGTAATCTTGAACTCGGTTGTCGAAAAACAGAAGCGAAAGAAGGTTTTTTCGGGAGACGTGCTCAAATTTAATGGGATGTGCTATCAAGTACTTTGCAAAGTATCGCTAGACTCGACGGAACTAGAAAATATCGCCTCAGACATTAATAGTGATGATGTCAGGCCTCTTCCTGTCTGTGAAGCAAAAATCGAACCTAAGGAACAGCGCCCTAAGACTGGGGGTCGAAAGGCAATTGGAATACATTTTTAATACCCCAATTGCATTTCGGCTGGCTATTATTTATTGAGTACTTCCCTGTTGCCAAGACTGTTTTTGCCTGATTTGGTAATGGGTTTATTGTAATCGAATGAAGGTTCTCAAATAAAACCTTCGGTTTACCGCAAGTTTCCCAGTTGGTAACCTCATATCTATAAAATACATTGAATAATATTGGCAACTATTCTTGGCAGGCTG
The DNA here is from genome assembly GCA_002700775.1 of Gammaproteobacteria bacterium. Taxonomy (GTDB): domain Bacteria; phylum Pseudomonadota; class Gammaproteobacteria; order Pseudomonadales; family Pseudohongiellaceae; genus UBA9145. The sequence continues at coordinate 1,695 of PAEL01000076.1, forward strand.
GTGCACTGTCATGGGAGTTTGGTAAAAGAAACAATAGGCGCAGTCAAAAACAAGAGTCAAAAGGTTTTTATGAACAAGCTTTTCCCTCGCCGGAAATTCATCAAGAATGCCCTTGCAGCCGGTCTTGGGTCTGGAGTCGTATTTTCTCCCTGGTGGACGAAAGTTCTTGCCGCTTTGAGTGACTTAGAGATAAGTCGAGTTTTCGAGCATGGAATCGCGAGCGGGGACCCTACGCACGACGGAGTAGTATTGTGGACTAGAATAAATGCGAGTGGCAGGACTGCTGTCGGCTGGCAAGTGGCTGCCGATGACGAATTCGTTAATGTTGTTCAACAGGGCGAGTCAATTACTGACGATTCTTCTGATTACACTGTGAAGATTGAAGTAAAAAGTCTGAGACCGGGTGAAGTTTACTATTATCGATTCTCAGCTGAAGGAACGAGATCGGGGCCCGGCCGTACTCGGACCCTGCCTGTCGGTCCCATCAAGCGGTTAGGGATAGCTGTAGTCTCATGCTCTAACTACCCATTCGGTTATTTTAATACGTATGAAGAAATTGCTAGTGATGAAGATATTGAGTTTGTTGTGCACCTCGGAGATTACATATATGAATATGGTGCTGATGGTTGGGGTGCCGAGCAGGGTGTGCGCCTAGCCCGAACTCATTCGCCGCGTCATGAAATTGTGAGTTTGGCTGACTATCGTCAACGACATGGCCAATATAAGACCGATCGAGCTTCTCGTCTGATGCATGCATCGCATCCGCTGATCGTAACCTGGGATGATCATGAGTCAGCGAATAACCCCTGGGTGGGAGGTGCTCAAAACCACCAGCCGGAAGAAGAGGGGAATTGGCAGGTGCGACGAGAAGCTGCACTAAGAGCATTTTATGAGTGGATGCCCATTCGTCAGCCGCTAGTTGATGGCAAACATGAGGAGTTGTGGAGACATTTTTCGTTTGGGGATCTGGCATCTATGACAACGATTGAGACACGTCACACGGGTAGAAGTTTGCAAGTATCTTATTCTGATCATTTGACTGACATAAACAGCTATCCGCAGCGCGATCAATTTCTTGATGAAGTTCTCGGAAACCCCAATCGAACAATGTTGTCGAAGAGCATGGAGGACTTTTTGGCAGCTAAGTTAAAAAGCTCAGTCGATTCAGGGAAAGCCTGGCGGATACTTGGAAATCAGATCCCAATGGCGAGGACCCACGTGCCAGATATTGCTACTCGACTAACGCGGGATGCTTTCTCTAATCTGGATTCTCTGCCAAACTCTTACAGAAACCTTTCTCGGTTAGGTGAACTCGACCTCCCCTTATACTTGGATACTTGGGACGGATATCCGATAGCTCGAGAGAAATTATATGACCTTTGTCGTGAGTGCGGCGCTTGTGACTTAATTGTTCTAACTGGCGACAGCCACGCATTTTGGGCGAACGAGCTTTTTAATATTGGTAATCAATCTATGGGCGTCGAGCTAGGCACGACCGGTGTCACGTCGCCGGGTGATTTTGAAATTTACGGTCCGCAGGGTGCGGTGGCAATCGACAAGTTAGTGGCGGAGCACAACCGTGAAGTGGTCTGGACCGACTGCACCCGGAGAGGTTTCGTTAAGCTCATTCTAACTCAGGACTCGGCGCAAGCCGACTACATCGCAGTAAACACGGTGGATTCTGAGAAGTACTTCCCGTCTTTGGTGCGTCAAATGAGAATCACAAAGAAAGACGGAGGCCTCGTCTTTGACGATTAGGGCTATAGGTCTTGAAATCGTTGGTTGATTGAAGTGTGCGTTGTGTAGGAAGAAGTTATCCTTAAAGACCACTTTGAAAGACAAGTCTGGGGACCAGAGATAGTTTTCTCAATGTCGTTCAATACTCCGAGATGTTGCGTTGAAAAACGCGCCAATAATGCCACTCTTCAGTAATATATTCGTTTCCGTTGGCATCTGTTTCTTTTACGGTTGGGTTGAGTCCTCCGCGTAATCGGGTTACCTCTGCCTTATCTTGAATCAACACCGCTGTCATTTCATAAAGCTTTCCATTAATTTTTAGGCGGACTCGCGGATCGCGCTCAATGTTACGCCACCATGCCTTGCCATGCGGAAATCCCTTTTTTAGTCTAAAAGTTTGCCCACTTGATTGAAGATAAAGTTTCTCTCCGAGCGGGACCGGTAAGATTGTTACAGAGTGAGGGATGCCATACCATGTGCGAGTCTCGAGCTCGGTTGCATTTTCGCTGAACGGGTCGCTGAACTTTTTGACCCAATCCCAATTCTTCACTGGCTCACGAAAAACTTCTCCTTTCAGCCATAGTCCAGGTCTGGCTGACCTACCTGCATTGAGATATTTGTCGGCACTTGGATGTCCTGGTGCCAGCCCAGTTGCCCGTAATGTCAAAAGTATTAAGCATGTCAGCCCTCCAAACGCAAGGAAGCTGATTTTTATAATCTTTATCCTATTCATGCTGCCAAGATACTATAGATTTTAGCTAATAAGGAAGATTTGAGTTTTTTGCGTAGTGGGGCTTTACAAAAGAAGTCGAAAGTCGGGAGGCTACTTCTTCTGCAAAATTTTCTAAAATTCCTGCGTGCATAAAAATACTCTGTGGTTAGCTAGTTTCTGTAGGTATTTAATATTAGACTCTACGGTCCCTAACTAATTTTTACAAGGATGATAAGCATGCTAAAACTTAGACTTTACGTAGCGATTTTTGTGTCTCTCTCTTTTTCGGCTCTTGCGTTTTCGCAGGTCGGTATCAAATACGACATTAACGCATCAAATCCACTGGCTGTTGTGGCAGCGATGGACAAATTTTATTCTTCGCCGACCGGGCAAGCTGCTTCGGGTTCAGTGACGTTATATCAATACATGGCAAATGGCGATAACCCAGCCACACACGCATTTTTAGTGAGCTTTTCCAATTTGGAACAGATGCAACAAACTTTTACAAGGAACGCATTGTCGCAAGATTGGACTAATTTTTTGACCGAGTTGAATATGGCTTCTGAGCAGGTTGATTCGGTTATGTATAGATCAACGGGAATAACGGGCGGTGATCCATCAAAAGTAACATCTCCCAATACCGCAAATTATTGGATCTACTTAAATGTTTCTGACCCCGCAACGTACGCCTCAGCTTGGCAGGCCCTAACGAGTAAAAATGATGATCTTGATGTAGCTAGTGGGCTGTCTGAAATTTTGGCAGATGGCACGAGCACCGTGACTCATGTAATAGCTCAGAGGGCTAATGACTTACCCTCTCTTCTTGGAAGAACAAACAGTCAGCTGGTTGGGTGGGATGATTTTGTTGAAGCCGTGTCCTCAATAAGAACTGTTGTTTCACGAGATATGCTTGGACAAGTAAAAACTTGGTCTGCTTCCAATTAATGGGCAGGTTGGGAAAAATATCTTAAGAATTATTTAAGGGCATCCAAATTTGTTATTCATGAATGCCTTTTTTTTACGTGTCTGTGGGTTTCTTTCGTGACGAGCAAAAAGTAAGAAGGCGCTTTGAGTTGATATTTGATGCGATTTTGAAACTTACAATGAGTTTAATATATGAAAAAGTTTTTTTTTCTGTTTATTGTTACATTGTTAGTCATCGGTACGGTGTATTCGCAAGAGAATCTGTTCTTACGAGATGAGTTTGGAAACCCTGATATCAATGGCTTTTGGAATTTTAACGATGCGACGCCGTTTGAGAGGCCTAAGCGATTTGGAACCCGAGAGTTTCTAAGCTCGATTGAGCTGGAAGAAAAGATTAAAAACACTTTAGGGGCCGAGAAAGCAAGAGAGCGACGGGAAGCGGATCTTTCAGATAGGGTGATTGCAACACCGACGAGTAACCCGGGAGCGTACAATGACTTCTGGTCTGACTATGAAGATGGTTTTCTAAATACTCGAACCTCAATTATTGTTTTTCCTGAAGATGGACGAATTCCTGCTATCCGAGAGGGGGTTTCCACCCAGTTATCGCCACCTCATGCAAATGGTTGCAATACTAATAATGTCGTCTCGGTATTAAGGCCGGTGCGGATTTCGTTTGGCGCTCTAAGTTGTGATCGACCAGAGGACTTTAGTTTAGCCTCAAGATGTTTGTTTTTTCCTCAAACCACTGGTCCCTATATTAAAGCGAACTCTTACAATAATAATATCCAGATTGTTGTTACCAACGATTATGTGGTGCTGTATTCGGAACTCGGAAATGATCCAAGAATTATTCCCTTTGGGGCGCGTCCTGGTCCTCACAATGAAATCGATACATGGACGGGTAATTCAACAGCGCGTTGGGATGACGACGTGCTTGTTGTTGAAACAAAAAACTTTAGTGATAAGTTGGCAAGCATTTTTATGAGGATGATAGCGATTGGTTCTGCAGAGGAAATGATCTTAACAGAAAAATTTACAAAGAAAGGAGAGGGGGCTTTGGTGTATGAGTTCGTTATCTCTGATCCGGGAACTTTTGAGAGTAAAATTCATGGGATAACACATTTTTCTAGATTGGATGGTGTGATTTATGAATTTGCCTGTCATGAAGGTAATTATGCGTTTGCAAATATATTGCGTGCGGCAAGATTACGAGAGTTAGAACAAAACATTAATTCGGGCTCATCAAAAAAAGCTGATATTTGAGTTTGTGCTCGTTTGCTATTGTAAGCTTCAAAGGTCTCCGCAAGGATTTCAATTAAATACGGGTTGGTGTTTAAGGATGCAGAAAATCTGTTTAGATTGCGGTATGAGTATTGATGAGGGCACAAGTCGCTGTCCAAAATGCGATAATTGTTTGGACTCCCAACATGATGGCTCTATTATTACCGCAGATATTGCGCATCAGGGTGAACACGTTGAAGAAGCCCTTGGTAAGATGCGTGTTGAGGTTGACGCTGCGCGAAATGGCATGGGGCTCTATCTCCGTTTAATAGTTGGATCAGGAGTAATTCGTGATGAAGTCCTGTTTGCCCTACAAGGGGTGCAGGCCGATGGATTGATCAAGAGCTTTGAAGTTGAACCCGCAAACGCAGGTGCTATAAAGATAAGGCTTAAGTGAGGATTTTAAAGAAGAACTAGATATACTCTTTTATATTATTGATTCGCTCGTTTGCGATCAGGCATTTCTAAGTCGACAGTGAAAGATACAGGGATCGACTGCGGTAAGAAGCATATCGCATCGTCGCAGGCTTGATAGTTGAAAGTGCCAGTAAAAGTTAGCGCATCTAATGTCGACATCGCGCTCTCGGCTTGCTCATCTCCGTTCATAACAATCTCCTGGAGAATTGTGAAGGGTGACTGATATATCGGGACATGTTCATCAAGCGGTTCAAAGAAATATATTTCGGACTCAGGATAATTAACGGGCTCAATTCGAGCAAGTTCAGTAGGGTCAAGCTCGAAGCCTATGACTCGATAACCTTTCTCTTCAGCCCCTGGCGCATAAACGTGCATCCCAGCTCCAGGAGCGACATCAAGAGCCAGAGAAAAACGGGTGCCTACGGTTACAGAGGTGTTCGAGGGATAAGCAGTAAAACTAAGGTGCGCTGTTTCTCCCCTAACTGCTGCAATTGGGGAGACTCCGACCCCGGTTTTGAGCATGATATTAGAGGTGGTATTGCGTTCCCGGTAAAACTCCTCAAAGAACCGAGAAGTCACTATGCCGTCCCTGTTAAGAATAAATGTGCCAGGATAGGGCGTTCCTACGATCAGGCTGTTGGCACCGAACGCAGAAACATATTTTGCAACGTCTGCTTGAACACCCGGATCATTAGCTTTATCTCCCACACCCTCTTCGGCGACCGTGTTGAGAATGCCAAAACTTTTTATAACGCGTGACTCAGGATCCGCGAGAAGAGGGAACGTAATACCTCTCCTCTCGGAAAAGTCGGAGACTACATCGACGGTATCATAGCTGATAGCTGCGACGCCAATGCCTCGCTGTTGCAGGGTGTCTAATTGTTCTTGCAGCTCCACGAGCTGCGCTTTGCAGTAGGGTCACCAGTCGGCAGAGCGGTGAAATAAAAGCATAAGGCCATTCGGCCCCGACACTGAATCTAGAGTTTGTGGCTCACCAAATTGATCAGTAAGCTTGAAGTCGGGGACGGCTTCACCAACCTGAGGACCCAACTCCGCGACAACAATGCGTTGACGCTCAGCGCTCAATCCTAACGCGGCAATGATGGAGAAGCAGCTAGCTAGGGTTACTTGTAAGGCAATATTCCTCATGGACTAAACCCTATCATATTTTTCTTTGCTAGCGTTACTTTCAATTTAATCACTCGATCACTATCTGACGTCTCTCCTAAATCACATATTCTACGCCGTTTTGTTGTAGGCCAACAAAATCAATATTAGATGCGTTCATGGAGTGTTCTGCAACGGCCAGTCCAAAATCACTATATGAAAGTGTGCCTAGATCAAGCATTTGTCCATATTCATCTAAGATAGATTGAGGAGCCTTCAGGCCGGTTAGATTCGTGTAGAGTACGTCCACCACAGAAGAGCCTACGGGAGATAGGCCAAAAACAAAGCTCATGGCGCTGGACATCAATTGCTCATATGTCATGCCATTATCCAGCGCATGAAGCCCAGCACCGACGTAAGTTTTGTCGGTTGCAGCCTCTTTTCCTAGGATAGCGGATAGTAGCTTAATCGTTTTGCCCGCGTTTCCATCTAGGTCTAGCGCTAAATAAGTATCTTTAAACTTCAGTCGTTCGATATTTCTGAGGGTATCGGTATCGCCGGCCGTTACCACATTCCAAGCGCTTGCTAGAGATATAACCTCTGAAGAGGTAGCGTAGTCGACAAATTTTGTCAGTTTCACGTCTTTATAGTCTGTTGTGTAAATGGCAAGATCAATACCTGCTTTACCATTAAGAACATCACTCCCGGCACCGCCTGTTAGCTGATTGTTGAGAGAGTTTCCGGTGACTGTATCTGCGCCACTGCCTGTAATAACGTTCTCGATATCAGTTTCAAAGGCAATACTGAAGTTGTTTTCTAGTCTCCAGCCGTTAAAAGGCACTGTGCTGTAGGAGCCAGCTGAGAGATTTATGTTGCTGCCTTCAGAAAAATTGTAAAAATTAAGTGTGTCCGTTCCTCCCCCATCCCATATGAGTTTGATTTCTGGAAGGTCAGGGTCAAAAGTATAAGCTGTGTCTGTACTATTGTGTTCGGTATTAGACCCATATAAATATTGTAGCGCCGCAACATCGTAAGCCATCGGGGTTGAGGGTATGGCATATTCTTTTCCGTCAATAACTTTCGTTGAAGCGCCGTCAATAGAAAATTCACCGGCCATCACCGTGTATTCTCGCGAATTTTTTTCTTCTGGGAAAGGTATGTCAGGATTGTCGTTGGGATGCTCAACACCTAACGCGTGAAATATTTCATGATACATGACGGTTAAATCCCCAATAGGGGTTTGGGAACCGACCTTATCTGAACTTTCGGCCATGGCGACCAGGCCAGTTGAAAAATCAGACCCAGCGAAGTTCTTATTGAACCAGATATCTCCTCCTCGAGGTTCATCGTTTGGAGGGTCTGCAGTGGCCACGATCCCTGGTAAGAAAACTCCCTGCTCATCCGTAATTGTATTAATACCGAATCTTATGCTCCCAACGGTTTCTTCGCCCTCAGCAACTTCAATAAAATTCACATCGATATATTTTTCTATTTCGTTAAAAGCTGCACGAATGTCTTCTTGCTGCTGTTCGCTGAAAGAAACGGGTGTAATTTCTCCAACGTCGTCTTGATAGCTATAGCCTGCAGAATTTTCTTTGCCGGTTGGAAAGCTAAACGAGATGATAGTTTTCCCTTGATTTGAATCTTTTGTTGTGAGAAACGGGTCACTTACCCATTTAATAGGAGCGCCCTCTCTTTTGTTGAGGAGTGCGTCTATGTAATTTACTCCAGACAGTGCTTTTAATCGAACTTTTTGCCCTGATTCCAAGTATGTCTGCCTGTTAAGTTCTTCACTCATTCGTAACTCCAATAAAAAGGTATCAATTTTTTTCAATAAGAGATAACCATAACAAATCGTGGTGGCAGGCCAGGGATTGATGATCTGCCACCATGATTTTTATATAGACTGACTTACGTCAGGATGTATGCATCAACGACGAGAGTCGTCGCAAGCATATCCAGTGTGCTTCTATGAAGGTTTTGAGTTCCATCGCTAATAGTTACGACTTCCTCTAGATATGCTTTTGATCCCTCTCTTCGCCGAATTCCAACTCCTGTTCCTGCGACCATTGTGTTCTCGTCTATATAGCCTTTAGACGTTATCACAGTGCTCAGATAAACCCCAAGTGCTTGCAAACACTAGACATACCGTTTAACTTCAAAAATGACTAGAAAAATATAATCCAGTCTAAAAATCTTTAATAATTACAGGAGCGAAGGATGATGCTTAAAAAATTAATTGGAACATTGATTTTAGCTTTGGGGGTCTTTTGCCAGCTTTCATATGGCCAGGCTGTGTTTCAAAGTTTCGATTTAATTGTTTCCGACCCGGCTGGGGTTGTAGCTGCAATAAATAAAGCGCAGGCGTCAGTTGATGCGCAGGATAACCTCGGTAGAGTCTATCTGCACCAATATATGGCGAACGGAGAGAGTCAAGCAACTCACAACGTCCTTGTCGTATATGATTCGCCTGAGGACATGAGCGAAACAATTAAAGCAAATTTAACGTCTGCGGACTGGGCGACGTTTATTTCCGAGATAGGGCAGGTTTCGCAGGTGGAGTCTGAGGTCATGGGGCAATTTCTTGGAGTGGGCGGGGATCCGGCTGCAGTTCTTGACCCGAATCGCGTTGCGATGGTCTATCAGATGTCGGTGTCAGATCCAGCAACGTACGCCAGCGCTTGGACAGACTTCGTAGGTGCAAATGCCGACCAGGGCGTATCGTATTTGTCCGCAGCGATTGCCTCTGGAAATAACCCTGCAACTCACGTAGCTGTAAATTGGGCAAATTCTATTGGTGAGTTGTTAATGAATCAGCCGCAGAATTTAGATGGTTGGGACAGTTATTCTCAGAGAGTTCGGGCCATCCGTAAAGTCGAGTCTACGAATGTGATGATGCTGCTTGCATCTTGGAATGTCGATTAGTTGTAGGGTTGTTTTATAAAGTTTGAATAGCTAGAGCCTCACTGGGATAAAAAGTGTCAGGCTCTAGTCTAGTTAGTCCAGCCGAAGCACTGGAGGATTTTCTTATCCTGCGGTTTTGATCGTTTGCTGTTTCTTTGTAGGTATGACTCGCTTTTGTATTTTTTGAGAGTCTTTTCATCTAACAACTCCAAATTGAAACTTTCTGTATCAATTGCTTAATTCCGTGCAAGTTTTATGTCTCGTGGCCGACTGATCAGCTACTAAAATTTATTGGAAGTTGCAGGCGTGTTAGAAATAAAGGTTTTATCGGTCAAGCTAGCTCGCGAGTTGGTTTGTCTTATCGGTTTGATAATCTTACCAGTGACAATTGTCGCGCAGGGGCTTGCGGAGCAAGCGGTTGAGGCAAAAAGCTTTCGAGCGGTTCAAGTCATGACTGCGCCAGTTGTGGATGGTGTTCTCGATGATTCGGTTTGGGAAGAGGCGCAAAAGGTAACAGACTTCCATCAGAGCCGTCCCGGAAATCGTACGGAGCCCTCTGAGGTTACCGAGCTTTATGTTGTTTATACGACTGAGGCTCTCTACATTGGTGCTCGGATGTATGATAGAGAGCCTGATCGAATTGCTGCACCGACGATAAGGCATGGTCAGGGGTTACCTTTTGATGATCGTCTCGTTGTCATACTTGATCCATTCAATCAGGGTAGAGCCGGTTATCGATTTGAGACAAACCTTAACGCAGTTCGTCATGACGCGCTTTATACGACCCCAACGCGATTTAGCTTGGATTGGAATACAATTTGGGATGCTGCCACTCAAGTCGAAGATGACGCATGGATTGCCGAGATTGAAATTCCTTTTCGGTCTTTGCCTTTTGATCCAAGTATAGAGACTTGGGGTTTCAATTTTGGTCGTGGAATCCGAAGGAAAAACGAAGAAATGGCATGGGTCTCGCTCGACCGGCAGTACAACCCGACGATTATGGGAGAAATGACGGGAATGAGAGGAATGAATCAAGGTCTTGGCCTTGATGTTGTGCCAAGTTTTGCTGGTAATCGCCAGCGTAAGTTTGTACCGGATCAGACGGATACGAACCTCGAGCCGTCGCTAGATGCGTTCTATCGTATTACTCCATCATTAAACGGCGCGCTAACCCTCAATACCGATTTTTCTGCCGTTGAGGTTGATAACCGTCAAGTAAACCTAACACGCTTTAACCTATTCTTTCCGGAGCGACGGGATTTCTTTAATAACGATTCTGACTTATTTCAGTTTGGTAATATTAGTGGTTTGGCTCGAGGAAATCGGGCAGCAGGTGGCGCTAGTAATGAAAATGCTCGACCCTATTTTTCAAGAAAGATTGGCCTCGCTGCCGACGGGGGTCCTGTGGATATCGAATATGGTGGGAGGATTAGTGGCCGTGTCGGTCGGTTTAATATTGGAACGCTTGCGATTCGCCAAGGAGAGCAAGCTGATATGGGCCCCTCTGATTTGCTCGTCACGCGTGTGTCAGCGAATGTATTGGACGACTCTCGTGTCGGTTTTATTTATACTGACGGTGATCCCTCTTCTGAGGTTGATAACAGTGTTGTTGGCGTCGATTTTCAATATATAAATAACCGGTTCAGAAAAAATAGAAGGGTCTCGAGCTCGATGTTTTATCAGGAGTCAGATACAGAGGGTCTGGTGGGAAAGAATCGTTCTTTCGGATTTGGATTTTCGCTGCCTGCGAGCGCGGGGTTTCGATCTCGAGTGGGGTACAAGGTTGTCGAGGAAAACTTCAATCCAGCGATGGGATTTGTTAATAACGCTGGCATCGAAGATCTCACTGGTGACTTAGGGTATGCGTATTTTTTTAAAGACGGGCCATTCCAAAACTTATTTAGCGGGTTAGATGCGCAGCGAATAAAGCGATTGGATGGAGGTCTTCAATCAGAGGTTTTAAACTTTCGTGTTTTAGAGTTGGAAACCACGTCAAAAGATCGAGTAAATTTTAGTTACAGAACCAATAAAGAAGTGATCCTCAATAGGTTTGCTGTTTTTCGTCAAGCAGGCAACGAACTTTACATTGAGCCCGGTGTCTACTCTTTTAACGAGCAGTTGGCCAGTATCAGCACGGGCGGACAACGTGAGTTCTCGGGTTTTTTCTCTTATCGGAAGGGTAACTTTTTCAATGGTGATCGTCTGAATTTGAATGGTAAGGTGGCATGGAATCAATCGCGATATTTCATTCTTTCAATGGGATACGATTGGAATGATATTGAGCTTCCACAAGGAGATTTCACAACTCGCTTAGTCAATGTAAGTAGTCAGATTGCGTTCTCCCCCAATCTTTACTGGATCAGCTTGGTTCAGTACGACAACATTTCAGAGGAAATAGGTATCAATACCAGGCTGCAATGGATTCCGAGGGCCGGGCAGGAGGGGTTTATTGTGCTAAATTACGGCCTGGAAGATTTTGATCGTGATAACACCTTTGAGACCTTATCATCTAACTTAAGCGTAAAGTTTCGTTATACTTTTCGTTTTTAGCAACTTTTGCAACTTGGTTCTTCGATAATCTAGGTGCGTTTGATTACCGTACAGCTCAGTATGGTAAACATATTTTGGTTTAGACGTGATTTGCGGATTCATGACAACCCGGGCCTTGCCTTAGCTGGTAAAGCCGGCCAGTTACTGCCTCTCTACATCTTTGATCCAAAGCAGTGGATCGGTGATCCCTACGGTTCTCGGCACTATCAATTTTTGTGTGATTCACTTGAAGACCTTAAAATGTCTTTGCTTGAGCAGGGACACATTCTTGTTTTTCGAGTTGGGGACCCAGCTGCAATACTGAGTTCGTTTTTCGAAGAGTTCAATGTAGGTGCATTGTGGGCAAGTCAAGAGGTTGGGGATCATTGTGCTCGTGACCGAGATCGTAAGGTCACGCAATGCTGCTCTGCAGTTGGAATCCAGTTCGAGCAAGTGCCTCAAAATGGCGTGATTCAGATGCTGGAGAATAGAGATACCTGGGCAAGACAGTGGCATAACTTCATGCTCGATGATCTGGTCACGCTCGATGCTCAACCATCGAGCTTAATAATTCGCTCTGATGCTATGCCATGCCCCACGATTTTCGGGTTATCTGGCGAGCGAAATTCAAATATTCAGAAGGGTGGAAGAGCGTGCGCTCTAGAATTACTAAGTTCGTTTAAGAAAACACGTGGACAACATTATTCAAAAGAGATGTCCTCCCCTGTGACCGCTTTTGAGGGTTGTTCTAGGCTTTCACCTCACTATTCATTTGGTACGCTTTCGGTGCGGGAGGTCTTTCAAAACATTCAGCGCAAGCGGAAGAGATTGAGGGAAAATAAATCGAGCCACAGTAAGGCTTGGGCGAGATCAATGAACTCGTTTTCTTCTCGTCTCCGTTGGCACTGTCATTTTATGCAAAAATTCAACGATGAGCCTAGAATGGAATTTGAAAACCTACATTGTGGCACGCGAGGGCTTCGCGAGGAATGCTTTAACGAGGCTTTCTTCGAATCTTGGAAGCAAGGACAAACTGGATTCCCTTTAGTGGATGCGTCGATGCGGGCACTTAAGGCGACTGGCTGGATTAATTTTAGGATGAGGGCAATGTTAATTAGTTTTGCCAGCTATCACCTTTGGCTTCATTGGGTGAGACCAGCGAAGCATCTAGCTTCACTTTTTACCGACTTTGAGCCAGGCATTCACTATCCACAGGTGCAAATGCAGGCCGGAACGACGGGTATAAACGCGATAAGAATTTACAGTCCCTCGAAGCAGGCGCGTGACCAGGATCCTGAAGGTATGTTTATTCGTCAATGGATTCCAGAGCTTGGTTCTGTAAATACTAAGTTTATTCATACGCCTTGGAATGATCCGGGAAAAGTAGATGATTACCCATCTCCCATCGTCGATGAGTCGCATGCCAGGAGAGAGGCCGCCGACAGGATGCACTCTTTGCGAAAATCCAACGGTTTTGCAAACGAGTCTAAAGAGGTTTTCAAGAAACACGGCAGTCGCGCCCGAGTCCTCAGGAAACCGTCCACTAAAAGTCACCAGTTAGGTCTCTTTTAAAAGTGTGACGGATTGAATGGCTTTGTTGTTACTGATTGACCGAATCAATAACGAGTTCGAAAAATTCCTCATGATCCCATTTTGCTGGAAAAAGAGTTCTGTGTGCACCTGTCGCACGATCTTTTGCGTTTTCATCTCCGAGGAACTCAAGCGTGCTGTTACGAGCGACAATGAGATCTAAGCCAGGATGTATGTATATATTATTACTTCGACTGCCAGCAGCATAAAACCACTCGCCGTCAACATGTGGCCACCAAAAATAACCGTATCCAACCTTCAGAGCAGGTGATGTGATGGTGCTAAGCTCTGTTGATTCGGTTACCCAGGCCGCCGGAACTACCGCGCTTCCCTGCCATTTTCCTTCGCGTGCGTATAGTAGGCCAAAACGCGCAAAATCCCGAGTTGTCGCATCTATGCAGCACCAAGGCATATAATTTCCAAAGCCGTCTTGCCACCAACCAGCACTCATCCCAATTTTTGAGAATAATTCTCTCTCAGCAAAAGATGCAAGTGACTTTCCGGTTGCTCTTTCAATGCTTGCTCCAACGATTTGAGTATCTGCATTTTGATAATTCCAGTTATAACTAGCACCAAGCCATGGTGCAAGATCTGGGTCGGCTTGTCTGTTTTCTATGCTGTACTTTAAGTTGTCAACGATCTCGTATGCGCCTTCCTCATTTTGGGTACCGACATACATCGTGATTGCGTCATTATCGAATTCTTGTAAGCCAGATGACATCATGAGCAAATTTCTAATAGTTATATCCTTGGTTTCGCCGACTTGCCACTCGGTAATAAATTCAGAAGCCGGAGTGTCAACAGACGCGATTGAGCCATTTTCGATCGCAATACCGGCAAGTGCGCTCGTAAACGACTTAGCAGTTGACCAAGACGTTGCGATTGACTCCTTATCTGCATCAGTGCCGTACCGTTCCGCGATTATAACCCCTTGCCTAACGATGACTAACCCTTGGGTGAACTGAGCTGTTGGTACGCCGTCTATAATCACGTCATCAAACGCATAATCTATTGCTTTCTGGAGCTTATTCGTATCTATCCCGACGGTTTCTGGCTTTGCGGTGATCCAGTTACTGGTGGGGTAGGTTAGTGTTGAGCTTGTAAGGCTGGAGCCGGTGACTTCAAATATGAGAGATTGAGAATCTATTAACTTCAAGTCTAGTTCATACATTTGATCGCCAAACGTGAGTTTTTTTATACTTAATACGCTTTCAGAAAAATTGCTAGCTAATGGGCTGGCAGGCAGATCTGTCTCGCTCGCCGAAATCAGTTTAAGGCATACTGTTGCGCACGGCGATAGCTGAAATGAGGCTCTATAGTTGTTATCTCCTGCGGAAAAGTGCCGAACATTTAATGTGCCGTCTTCGAAGCTTGCGCCGATATCATATTCAATTACAAAGTCTAGCCTGTTAGAGCAAGAAATATCGTTCCATTGACCTGCGGAGCCGAATGCTTCTGCGTCTGTTGCCCCTGCCGGCCAGGATTCGAGGCCCATGGCTAAACAGTGTTGATTATCCATAAAGTTGTCAGGTTCGCTAAGTCCGGTTTCAAATCCTTTTCCATTACCCCACAGGTCTTTGGCGGTGATGGACAGTGGATTAATCTTTGAGTCGTCTGTCCAATTCCAACTTCCTTCAACTTGAGCGTCTGTGCCTCCTAACCAAAAATATTTTGCACCACCACCATCGGCCGCCGTTGTTTTTGTGTCTTTCATTAAAAAGCGCAGGAAAGTATGCTCTTGGAATGTTTCAATCTTGGCCAGAGCTCCGCCTTTCTTCAAAGCAAACTCCGTTGCGTCGCCCCAGCTCATTGGTACATTTATAACTTCATAAGCATGGTTGTCAAAGTTTCGCAGTTTTCTTGTACCATCAGCCTGCCCATTTCCTTTGTGGGGTATAAAAAAAAACAGGCAAAGAAGTATGGCGATGCTATGTATTTTTTTTAAGTTATAATTTTTAAGAATTCTAGATATCATACTCAAAGCTCCCGAAACCATTTACTTCTTTTTTAGAATTTAAGCACCTCTGTTCTGACGAGGTCAGAGTTGATCTCTCCTTCTGAGAAAGGTAAGTCAATCCATTCGTTTTTAGAGTAAAGCTTTGTTAAGTCGGAATAAAATTCGGAGTCCGGTTCGGGCGACTGAGAGTAAGTTAAGATCGCCTTTGCTACAGGTGCCCCCGCGTCATCCCAAGTAACATTTTGGATATAACTATTTCCGTGAGCAATGGGATTGTAACCGCCAGCGTCCGGATTGAAGCGTGCGGTGATAACGCTGAACATTCCTTGGCGTCCGGAACCACCAGGGATACCAATTTTTTCATCGTTCCGCATGACAAACTGTACGTCACCCCATTTGCTATCAAGAGGTATATTTGCTCCGTTAAGCGAGTCAACCGCATTTCTTAATGCCTCGAGCACAAACTCTCGCGTCTCCTCAAGTGAGACACTTAATCCGGACGGTGTATGAAGGGGGTCATCAAGACTAAATTGATTTGCGAAATGTGCATTTATATTGCGAGCGCTGTCCCAAAAACGATTATAAATGGCGGCACCTACGCTATCAAAATCCTGTCGTCGATCCCAATCTCTGAGAATGCCGCAAGCCTCTAGGAGTTGCGAGTCCATCTCGCAGACTGACAAAATATCATCGAGGAAAATTTCGGCGCCATAGTTCCGATGGTTAAATAAAATGCCGCGTGCAATTTCGGGAGTAATTTTTCCGTCTGCGGCTAACGCTTCATTAATGAAATTCAAGCCGGCTCGAGTTCGGAGAGACCGTATTCTCTTTTCATCTCCAATAATTGGTGAAAAACCTTCGAGCGGCTTTTTAGGGTTGGAGAGCCAGTGCGAATCATTACTGTTATTGACGTAGTCGCTTGCAATTAGACTAGGCTGTCTTGACGGGGGCATCAAGCCGGGCGCCGCTGCTGACGGATCAATAGCCCAGTCACAAGAAGGGTCAGAGCCGTTAAGAGTAATTATGCGGGATGGCTTTTCATTATCCACAGAGCATCGAGCAATTAAATCGGCAGAGACGTTGGGTATTGCCGACATATCGGCATAGAGAGTGTTGCCGGCTGTGTCTGCAGCGATCGTGTTTACGAAAGCTGCGCCCTGATGGGTCGCAAGGGCATCTCTGAGCTCACTTACGTCGGTTGCCTTGCTAATGTCCATGTACTGATCGCCCGAACGATAGTTCTCATAGTTTACGTCACGCATGGCGTAGACGTGTGTGTCGTCCCACGGTGTCGTATCGCTGACAACGACGGGACCCAAGTGAGTCATATATATTGTTCTATCGAGAGAGCCCTGGTCGGTTTCAACTGACACCTGGATCGGTTCAATGTCGAGAGTCTCTTCACCCAGTCGGTATTGCATTGGATTGCCTTCCTCGAGCTCTAGGCGAAACATAGTAAATCTGAGAGCAGTAGAAACGGTGTGAGTCCAGGCTATTTTTTCTGTAAATCCAATTGCTATTCGGTTGGTTGCGATGAGACTCGCACCCATGACGTCTACGGAGCCAGGCAAGGTAATGTGAGAGATGTGAAATCGTGATGAACCATGCCAGGGATAATGAGGATTCCCCAAAAGAATTCCACGACCGTTTTCAGTCAGGTCTCTTCCAAACCCTATCGCATTGCTGCCTATAACTTCAGGGTCTACGAAAGGATCCATGGGTGGCAAGTCTGCTAGGCTAAGGTTCGGTTTTGCGCTTGCGATACCATTCGACACTCTTCCAAGGCCGTAGCGAATACCAACCCCAATGTTTAGCTTAACCATGTCCCTTTCTGAGATCGGTGTAATCCATGGCGCGTCTTTGCACGATAGCGGAAGATTTTTGGCATGTGTCTCGATGAAATTGTTGTAACCCTGAACATATCCTCTATCGAGCTCCCTGTTATTAGGTGAAGATGCTTCGAGATATTCATCGATCTTAGCTTCGTGAAGCATTGCTAGATGAAAAGCGTCAGAGTTAACGTTAGCTTCACTGGCCCCAAAGTATTTTGCTTGTTCTCCACGTACTGTCACAAACTCTCGCGCTAAAACACAAATAGTATTTGTCGCAACTGCATGGGCAAATCCGTAACCGATTCCCTCCCAAGTGTCAGACTTGATGTGGGGAATTCCATGTGATGTCCATTGAATTTGAACTTCTTTCTGTGTTCCGTTTTCCGGTGGTGTCGTCGGGGAGCACGACAGAAGCAGTGAAGTAATAAAAAGGACTGGCAATTTGTGTGTTACGTGGAGTTGGTTTTTCATATATATTTTCTCGAGAGCTATGAGATTAATGTCCGGTTTTTGATCAAGAGGCGACGGCAGAACGTGGCGGTTGCTCACTTGAATTCGTATTCTTAAAAACTACACCTTTGTTGAGAGATTGTAAAAGGATAGATGTGACTGTGGAAAAGCCAATACAAGTCGGGGAGCTATTGTAATAAAGGTTACACGCGACTTGACGATACCGTTCTTTTAGTTGTTATCCCATGAACTCTTGGTTTAGGCGGACGAATGCTTGAAGTGATCAAACAAAATGAAAACTTACGCTGTATAATTTTTATGGTCGTGGCTATGGCAGGTTTCGCTGTAGAGGATGCAGTTGTGAAGCAGCTGTCGTTTTCAATGCCCATTTCCGAAATTCTTTTTCTTGTTGGTTTTGGAGGGATCTTATCCTTTGGCTTGCTGGCAAAATTGCAGAAGGTGCCATTATATAATGCAGAACTGAAAACTAAAAAATTTATTGCAAGAACCTTTTCGGAACTTGCTGCAGCGATATTTTTTGTTAGTACTATAGTCTACGCATCCTTGTCGATCTCCGCAGCGATCCTACAAGCTACGCCCCTTGTTGTTGCTTTGGCGGGCGCTTTTTTTCTCAAGCAGAGAATCACGCTTTGTCAATGGGGACTTATTTTTTTAGGTTTCTTCGGTGTGCTGCTGGTTATGCAGCCTGGTTTAGAGGGTTTTCAGGCGACATCTTTTCTTGGTGTGATGGCGGTGCTTTTTCTAGCGATGAGAGACACGATTACGCGCTCAATTTCTCTAGCGATACCTGCGGTGACGATTTCTTTTTGGTCGTTTTTTGCTCTTTGCATTGCTGGCCTAATTACCGCCCCATTTTTTGGTTCGTTTGTTATGGTGACCCCTGTAGATCTCTGGATTCTTTCCTTAGGTACTTTTGCGGGTTCTATTGGATATCTGGCGGTGGTTCTCGCTACTAGGTCGGGTGATGTTGCTGTTGTGGTACCTTTCAGATACACGCGCCTGATTTTTGCTTTTATTATAGCTATAATTATCTTTGATGAACCCGTGGGTAAGCTTATGCTAGCGGGTAGTACAGTTATTATAGCATCGGGTCTGTTGATGTTGGGGCTTGAGAGAACAAAATTATCACCAGACTGACTGAAACGTGTGTTATTGTGATTCCCCTTTCTGGGTGTTGTTGTTCATCCGTTGGCATTCTGCCCTAAATTCAATTAAGGTGTTTTATAAATAGACTTTTGTTAGGGGTGGCTATGAAAAGAACAATCTTCCAGGTTATTGGAGTTATACTTCTCGTTCCCGCAGTAGGTATGGCGACTCTTCGATTTGAAAATCGCAACGCCGATGGTCCGTCGATACTTTTCCCCGGAGGGGAGATGGTTTCGGGAGATTTACATTCAGGGCCGGAGCCTGATTGGGCGTTTACGAATGACATTCAAACAGTAGAACTTCAATTGAATGACCCGATGGCCTCAAGACTGATTTGGATCCTTGAGGCTGAGGGCAGGCCTTTTATTATTTCTGGTTATATGACTACGTTTCTCGGGAAGTTATGGAAAGAGTGGGCGTTTGAAGCTGACCTTGGCAACAACGAGGGAGTCCTGCGGGTTGATGGGGTGCGTTATCCCAGAAGTCTGCAACGCATCCGCCAAGGTGATATTTTAGATGGTGTTTCCGCGAGCCTTCTTCAAAAATATGTAGGAGTCCCTGCTCCGAGCGCCGAAGCCATTGCTGCGACGAGAGCTGGCATCGAAGCGGGTGAGTCTTGGGTGTTCGAACTAGTACCGCGTGAGGTGAATTAAGGAAACTACGATGACAACAAAAAATTATATAAGCCTTTGCCTAGTATTGGCTGCAGTCACTGCGGCAAGTATCCTTTTTATACCGGGTTTCTCTGACCTTATTGAAACCACAATGTTATTATTTTTGTCGACTAACGCTCGAGCATAAGTCAGATATAACTCATTGGGCTT
The DNA here is from genome assembly GCA_002700775.1 of Gammaproteobacteria bacterium. Lineage (GTDB taxonomy): Bacteria > Pseudomonadota > Gammaproteobacteria > Pseudomonadales > Pseudohongiellaceae > UBA9145. The sequence continues at coordinate 21,129 of PAEL01000076.1, forward strand.
AAGATTAGCATTTGGAAGGGTGGTGCGTCTGAGAGCATTCTTTTTTTTCTTGGTGTTCAGCTCTTGGTTTGGAGTACAAGAGAGCGATGCCGCGTCCGTTCCTAAGAATTCCAGGATTCTCCAGGTGGCGCAATTTGATAGTAAGCTTGAGGAAAGTTCTGGGTTGGCTTTTTACGATGGCTTTTTCTGGACTGTAAATGATAGCGGTAATTCAAATGCCATCTTTAAAGTTTCTAAGTCTGGGAAAAGGGTTCACGAAGTCAAGGTTTTAAATGCCGAGAATATAGATTGGGAGTCTTTGGCACAAGATGAGAGCCATCTTTATGTGGCAGACACAGGTAATAATTTAAATCGACGCCGAACTTTTACCATCTATAAAATTCCTTGGGCGTCCTTGTCCA